>CAZCRC010000079.1:0-3425 GCA_964500995.1 uncultured Actinomycetes bacterium | reverse complement strand
AGGGGCTGCAGCAGCAGTCCGACAAGTTGGAGGGCCAGGCCAAGGCTGCCCTGGCCGGTGGCCGTGAGGACCTCGCCCGCGAGGCGTTGACCCGGCGCTCCGGACTCGTGAACCAACTCAACGACCTGCAGACGCAGCTGACTCAGTTGCAGGCGCAGGAAGAGAAGATGGTCGACGCGTCGCAACGGCTGCAGGCCAAGATCGACTCCTTCCGCACCAAGAAGGAGACCATCAAGGCGCAGTACTCGGCGGCCGAGGCGCAGACAAAGATCAATGAGGCGTTCTCCGGAGTGTCGGAGGAACTCAGCGATGTGGGTCTGGCGATCCAACGCGCCGAAGAGAAGACGCAGACGATGCAGGCCCGTGCGGGTGCGATCGACGAACTGCTGGCTTCTGGGGCGTTGGATGATCCGACCGGTCTCACCAAGGACAACCTGACCCGTGAACTGGAGTCGATGGCGTCGCAGTCCGACGTCGACTCCCAGCTGGCGGCGTTGAAGGCCGAGATCGGCGGGCCGGCCCCGGCCGCGGTCGAGGCTCCCAGCGCTCCCGCGGTCGAGGCGGCACCGGCGAGCAAGCCGACGGCACCTCCGGCGGCGAGCCCAGCCACCCCGACCAGCAATCCGTCGGCCGGCGACGGTCAGTGAAGGGGAGGTCACGATGATCATTCGCATTTCCGGTGAGGGTCAGTACGAAGTCAGTGACGACGCATTGACGCAGCTCAACGAACTTGACGCCGCGGTCGAGGCATCGCTGGCCGATGAAGCCGCGTTCACCGTTGCCTTGGCGGCGCTGCTCGACATGGTGCGCACGACCGGGGAGCACGTCCCCGACGATGCACTGATCGAAAGCGACGTCATCCTGCCGGCCTCGGACGCCACCGCGGCCGATGTCAAGGAGACCCTGCAAAGCGATGGCCTGATCCCAGGCTGAGCACTCGGCGCGCTGAGGGGAGTCCCGTCCGGGGCTCCCCTCAGGCATGTCGGCATGTCCCGGTCCGCGGACGGGTGTTCGGACATTGTTCGGCCGTCGGTGAACCACGACGTGGCCGTCGTCTGGGTGCGGCACCATAGGGGAGTGGCACGCACCCGATACGCCAGTGACAAGGGCCTCACCCGTCGCATGATCACCACGATGGGTGGCCTGGGGCTGCTCTATGTCTTCGTGGTGGTCGCACTCATCGCCCTGGGCTTCAGCGCCCTGTTCGTGGTGATCATCGCCGGCGGCATGCTGTTCGCCCAGTGGTGGTTCTCCGACTCGATGGCCCTGCACTCCATGCGCGCCGAGGTCGTCACGCCTGAGCAGGCCCCGCAGCTGCATGGCTTGGTGGACCGGTTGTGTGCGCTGGCCGACATGCCCAAGCCGCGGATCGCCATCGCCGACACCGACATTCCCAACGCGTTCGCCGCCGGCCGGTCCCAGGACCGTGCGGTTGTGTGCGTCACGACGGGCCTGTTGCGCCGTCTCGACCGCGAAGAACTCGAAGGGGTCCTGTCCCACGAACTCGCTCACGTCGCCCACCGCGATGTGACCGTGATGACGATCGCATCGTTCGCCGCGATCCTGGCCGGACTGCTGATCCGCACCACGATGTGGGGCGGGCTCATGCGCGACCGGCGGGACAACAACGCGGCCTTGGTGTTCGTGGCGGTGATTGTGGTCTCGGCCCTGGTGTACGTCGTGTCCTACATCCTCACCGCCGCCCTGTCCCGATATCGGGAACTCGCTGCCGATCGCGGTGGTGCCTTGCTGACCGGCAACCCGCGCGGGCTGGCCTCGGCGCTGCAGAAGATCAGCGGTGACGTGGCGCAGATCCCCACCCAGGACCTGCGCCAGATGGAGGCCGTATCGTCGCTGGCGTTCATCCCCGCCCTGGGCAGCGGCCGTGGGTTCGACCTCGGCAAGATCTTCGCCAGCCACCCACCGCTGGACAAGCGGCTGGAGAACCTGGCCAAGGTGTCCACCGAGTTGGGTCGATGATGGGGTTCTTCGACAACGTCCTGGGCCGCAAGAAGGCTGTTCAGCCGGATCTGGACCAACTCTTCCAGCTGCCGGCTGCGGCCATCACGCTGCAGGCCGCTATGGACTTCGTTCCCACGGGCGTCGGGTCGGTGTCCTTTCGCGCCCCCGAGGGCCGTGCCTTCGCCGAGATCCAGGCCGAGGTCCAGGCGCTGCTCGACGCCGGCGGTGGCCCCAAGGTCGAGTCCGTGCGCGACAACTTCGGCTACACCTGGCTCGTGGTCCGCCGCGATGCCTCGGACATCGCCGGACTCGTGACTGACCTCCACGCGATCAACGCCACCTTGAAGGACACCGGTTTCGGCCCCACGCTGCTGTGTTCGCTCGTGTCTTTCCGTGGCCCAGGCGGACAGCCGTTGGGCATGGTCTACCTGTTCAAGCAAGGCACCTTCTACCCGTTCGCCCCGGGCCAGGAGCCGCAGCGCGACAACATTCTCGAGATCCAGGTCCGCGACACCGTCGGGTCCGACCTGGCGTTCGAGGACAATCTTGCGCGGTGGTTCGCCGTGTGGGGTGCGCCCGGACTGGAGTAGCGCGCCAGCCGCGACTGAGCCTGTTCAGTCCTTGGCGCCGACGCCGGGCAAGGCAAGCATCCGGTCCAGAGCGACGCGAGCCCACCGTGTCACCTCCGGATCGACCACGATCTGGTTCTCGACCGTCCCTTCAGCCAATTGCTGCAGCGAGCGGTGCAGGTGGGGCAGATCGATGCGGTTCATCGTCGAGCAGAAGCACACCGACCGGTCCAGGAACGAGATCGACTTGTTGGGGTGCTGCAACGCCAGCCGACGCACCAGGTTCAACTCGGTGCCGATGACCCAGGCCGACCCAGGATCCGCGTTCGTGATCGTGGTGATGATGAACTCGGTCGATCCCACCAGATCGGCCTTCTCGACGACGTCGTACGTGCACTCGGGGTGCACCAGGACATTGACGTCGGGGATCCGCGCGCGGGCCTCGTCCACCGCATCGGCGGTGAACCGGCCATGGACCGAGCAGTGACCGCGCCACAGAATCACCTTGGCGGCGCGCAGTTGCTCGGTGGTCAGGCCGCCGCCGGGCTTGTGGGGGTCGTACACGACGCAGTCGTCCAAGTGCAGTCCCAGATCCCGGACAGCGGTGTTGCGGCCCAAGTGCTGATCGGGCAGGAAGAAGACGCGGTCGCCCTGCTCGAACGCCCACGTCAGCGACTGCTTGGCGTTCGAGGATGTGCACACCGCACCGTGGTTGCGCCCCGTGAACGCCTTGATAGCGGCAGTGGAGTTCATGTACGTGATCGGGATGGTGGTGTCGGTGATCCCGGCGTCCGCCATGACCTGCCACGCCTGTTCCACCTGGGCGATGTCGGCCATGTCGGCCATGGAACAGCCCGCAGCAAGGTCCGGCAGGATCACCCGCTGGTGCTCGGC
>CAZCRC010000078.1:0-8891 GCA_964500995.1 uncultured Actinomycetes bacterium | reverse complement strand
GCGGATCGGGGTCTCGTCGATCCGGCAGTAGGCGACCACCGGGGCGCCCGTGCGTTCGGACCCGAAACTGGGGAAAGCCTGGGCGTGGGACCCCGCGTCGAAGGCCGCCACGGACAGCAACTCGGCAGCAGTGACGACCCCCTGACCACCGCGTCCGTGGATGCGAGTCTGAAACATTGCGGCCACTCCGTCCGACCTGCCCTACCCCCCACCGTATCCCGACAGCCGACCCCATGGGCACCCCATAGAATCGGTGCCCATGAGTTCTCCCACGCCTGATTCCGCCATGCCCGAGCGCCCCGCCTTGGAGGGCCTTGAGGACAAGTGGTCCCAGCAGTGGGAGTCCGACCGCACCTACCGCTTCGATCGCACGAAGACGCGCGAGCAGATCTACAGCATCGACACCCCACCCCCGACCGTGAGCGGATCGCTTCACGTGGGGCATGTGTTCTCGTACACCCACACCGACTGCATCGCCCGGTTCCAGCGCATGCGGGGCAAAGAGGTGTTCTACCCGATGGGCTGGGACGACAACGGACTGCCGACGGAACGGCGGGTGCAGAACTACTTCGGGGTCCGATGTGATCCGAGCCTGCCCTTCGACCCTGACTTCACGCCCCCCGAGAAGCCGGATCCGAAGCGTCAGCTCCCGATCTCGCGGCGGAACTTCGTCGCCCTGTGCGAGGAGTTGACCGAGGAGGACGAGAAGGGCTTCGAGGCCCTGTGGCGTCACCTGGGGCTCAGCGTGGACTGGACCCAGACGTATCAGACGATCGATCACACGGCCCGGCTCACCTCGCAACGCGCCTTCTTGAACAACCTCGCCCGCGGCGAGGCGTACCAAGCGGAGGCTCCGACGCTGTGGGATGTCACGTTCCGCACGGCGGTCGCACAGGCGGAGTTGGAAGACCGGGAGCGCCCCGGCGCGTACCACCGGGTGTCGTTCCATCGGGCCGGCGGCGAGCCCGTCTTCATCGAGACCACTCGTCCGGAGTTGCTAGCGGCCTGCGTGGCCTTGGTGGCGCACCCCAACGACGATCGCTACCGGCCCCTGTTCGGGTCCACCGTCACCACTCCGATCTTCGGCGTCGAGGTTCCGGTGGTCGCCCACGAACTCGCCGATCCCGAGAAGGGGTCCGGCATCGCGATGATCTGTACGTTCGGCGACACGACCGACGTCACGTGGTGGCGCGAACTGCAGTTGCCAGCCCGACCGATCATCGGCTGGGATGGCCGCATCCTGGCCGAGGCGCCCACGTGGATCACGACCGAGTCGGGGCAGGCGGCGTACGAGTCACTGCACGGCCTGACTGTCCACAGTGCTCAGCAGCGAACCGTCGAACTCCTGCGGGAGTCCGGCGACCTGCACGGCGACCCTCGCCCGATCACCCACCCGGTCAAGTTCTTCGAGAAGGGCGAACGGCCGCTCGAGATCGTCACCACCCGGCAGTGGTACCTGCGCAACGGCGGTCGGGACCTTGCCTTGCGCGAGGAACTCCTGGCGCGCGGCCGGGAACTGAACTGGCACCCCAGTCACATGTCGGTGCGCTACGACAACTGGGTGTCGGGCCTGAACGGGGACTGGCTGATCTCTCGCCAGCGATTCTTCGGGGTCCCCATCCCGCTGTGGTATCGACTGGACGACCAGGGCAATCCGCGATACGACGAGCCGATCGTGCCGACGGAGTTGCCGATCGACCCGGCGTCGGATTGTCCCCCCGGCTTCAGCGAGGCCCAGCGCGGCATCCCGGGCGGGTTCATGGGCGACCCCGACGTCATGGACACGTGGGCGACGTCGTCGTTGACGCCTCAGATCGCGGGCAAGTGGGCCACCGACGAGGACCTGTGGCAACGGGTCGCGCCGATGGATCTGCGCCCCCAGGCGCACGAGATCATCCGGACCTGGCTGTTCTCCACGGTCGTGCGCTCCCACTTGGAGGACCACCGACTGCCCTGGTCCGATGCCGCCATCTCCGGCTGGATCCTGGACCCGGACCGGAAGAAGATGTCCAAGTCCAAGGGCAACGTCGTGACCCCGATGGATCTGCTGGACAAACACGGGTCCGACGCCGTGCGCTACTGGGCCGCGAGCGGCCGACCGGGAACGGACACCGCGTTCGACGAAGGGCAGATGAAGATCGGCCGTCGGTTGGCGATCAAGATCCTCAACGCCTCCCGATTCGTGCTGCTCAGCGCGCCCGCCAGCCACGATGCACCGGTGATCGAACCGCTGGACCTCGCCATGCTGGCGCACCTGCGGCAGGTCGTGGTGGACGCCACTGCCGCCCTGGCGAACTACAACTACACCCGAGCGCTGGAGATCACTGAGACGTTCTTCTGGACGTTCTGCGACGACTACCTGGAGTTGGTCAAGGCGCGCGCCGGGGACGACTCCGACTCCGCTGCACAAGCATCGGCGCAGCAGGCACTGCGCCAGGCGCTGTCGGTCCAACTGCGACTCTTCGCGCCGTTCCTTCCGTTCGTCACCGAAGAGGTGTGGTCGTGGTGGCGCACCGGATCAGTCCACACCCAGCCCTGGCCTCGGCCCGAGGAACTGACCGACGGTGGCGATCGGGATGTCCTCACCGACGTCGGCGTCGTGCTCAGCCGCATCCGTAAGGCCAAGAGCGAAGCGAAGGTCGGGATGCGCACCGAGGTCGAGTCAGCGACCATCGCAGCGGATGCGGCGGGTCGGACCCGGATTGAGTCAGCGCAGCGGGATCTCGCGGCCGCAGGTCGAATTCAGGCCCTGGCATGGGTCGCGGCGGACGCCTTGGACGTCGTCGACGTCACACTGGCGCCACCGCCGCAGTGACCGAGGGCCACCAATCAGGCCGTACCATTCACTGAGCGTCACATGACGACGGGGGCGACGTCGCACGAGGGTGGTAGGGATGCACAAGCACAAGGTCTACTTGGTTCCGGGGTTCTTCGGTTTCAGTCAGTTGGGGTCGCTGAGCTATTTCCACCGTGTCGACGATGTCCTGGGGGCCGCGCTGCGGGAACGTGGCCTGGACGCAGACGTCGTCGAACTCAGTACCGCACCCACGGCATCCATCCGTCGTCGTGCGATCAAGGTTCTGCGCGATGTGCAACAGACCGGCGGGTTGACCGCCGATTCGATCAGTTTCGTCGGACACTCCACCGGTGGCTTGGACGTCCGCCTGCTGTTGTCCCCCGGCGTCCGGCTCGTCGCGGGTGACGACGAAGAGGAGGTGGGCCAGCGGACCACCGCCGCGCTGAGTCTGGCGACCCCACACTTCGGAACGCCGATCGCCAACTTTTTCACGAGCATGAACGGTCGCCAACTGCTGTACCTGCTCACGACTCTGGTCACCAGCGACCCCGGACGGGTCGGAACGTGGTTGGGGGCGCGCGCACTCGGCCGGCTGGCTCGACTCGACGATCGGTGGGGTCAGACCAACACAGTGCTCGATTCGTTGGCCGAAGGACTATTCGCGCACGTCAGGCCTCAGCGAGCCGATGAGCTGTTCACCTACCTGACCCAGGTGGCCTCCGATCAAGGCGCAATGCTGCAACTGGCGCCTGAGGCCGTCGACTTGTTCAACGCCGCTGTCCTGGACCGGGAGGGGGTGGACTACGCCAGTTACATCACTGCGGCACCGTCGCCCCGCTACCCGAAACTCCCGGGGCTGACACCGTCGAGTTACTACGAGTCCTTCACGTTCCTGCTGTTCAGCGTGATTCACACGCTCGCTGCCCGGGAGTCCCGGCATTACCCGTATCCGAGCCTGGCGCATGAACTCGATGATGAGGTCCAAGCCCAGCTGCCGTTCCCGCTCACCCCGGGGACGAATGACGGGGTCGTCCCGACCCTCAGCCAGATCTGGGGACGACTGGGCGGTGTGTACGTGGGCGACCACCTCGACGTCACCGGGCAGTACTCTCACGTCCTGGGTGACCGACGAATCGAGGGGTGGCTCCACAGCCGCGCCCACTTCGACGATGAGCGCTTCGAGAAACTGTGGGGGGACATCGCGGACACGGTGGTGGCGGCGGCCACCGCCGGACCGGGTGCTGCCCAACTGGTGACCCCGCCCGATCCTGAGGTGACGATTGACCTTCGGGACAACGCGGCGGCATCGGTGGTCCCCCACTGACCCACATCGCGCTCCGTGCCCAAGTCGGCATAAAGCCGACATTTCGAGATGCCGTTATCCGGGAGTGACACAGGCACCTGTCAGCGACCCGCTGCGGTGGCACGATGGTGCACGATCTCGATGTGGGGAGTGACATGCGGTTGGGCCGGAAGAAGTCGGACGATGCGGCAGACGCTGCCGCGTCCCCTCCTGCCGCTGCGCCCACTACTGCTGCCCTCACACCTGAGCACGCGGACGTCACCGAATTCGACATGACCACGGTGGGCATCGAGCCGGAGCCGGCGATGACCGTCGCTCCCCCACCCGTAGCCGCCCCGCCGCCGGACAAGAGTCGACGCAAGGGACCGCTCCCACCGACCGCCACCGATATCAACAGCGTGGGTGTTGCGATCCTGCCCGGGGTTCCCTTGCCGGCCTGGGTCGCACCCGTCCCAGCGCCAGTCGCCCAGTACCCGATCGATCCTGCCTTCGCCGCGCAGGTCGCGCCGGACGCAGCTGCGGCGGCCGACCCGCAACTGATGCCACCTCCGGAACTGTCGCAGTCGCAGTTTCCGCCGCCGCCAATGCCGGTGGCAGCCGCTGCACCACCACCCATACCGCTGCCACCGATGGCGCCACCGACAATCGCTGCGGCGTCGGTGGCCGCGATGCCCGCGGCGGCCCCCCTCCCGCCGCCCGATCCGGCCCAATGGTCGGAGCACCCGATGGGGCCAGTCGTGTGGGGTCCCGTGCCACCCCTCGCCGCGGCACCTCCCGAAGCACCCGCCGAGCCCATTGCGCCGACTCCCGTACTTGCCGCCGCACCTCCGATCGAGCCGATGCCCGGCCTGCCCCCGACTGCGCCCGAGGCGATTCCCGGAACCGAGAATCCCGCATGGTTCCAGACCGCTGTCGAGCCCACCCCACCGACTGCCTCGTCAGGTCAGGAGTACAACTGGCTTGTCCAACCGACGGATCCCGGTGACGACACCCCCGACCTCGTGTCTGCAGTGGTGGCGGCTCCCGTGGCAGTCCCGCCCGCTCCCGAGCAGGAATTCGAACCCGCCCCGGCGGTGACCACACCTGCCCCCGCGGATCCGCTGGACATGGCACCCCCCACCGGGCCGGCGCTCGACTTCACACCCCCATCCGATCTGGCGCCGCCCGCGGATACCAGCGAGTCGGACCCCAATGCGGATGTTGCGGAGACGACGGACTCGGATGACGCAGGCGGCGCGAAGGCCCGCGGGGGCGCGCTGAAGTGGATTCTCATCATCGGCGGCATCCTGATCGCGGCTGCCTTGGCAGCGACGGCACTGTTCGTCACTCCGGGCTTTCTGACGTCGTCACAGTCGACGACCGATACACCCGCCGTCGTGGCGACACCCGCCACCGCTGGTGGGCTGACCAAGGCTGCGGAGCCCGCGCAGCCGGCCACCGGAGTGTTCCAGAAGGTAGCCGCCGACACCTCTGCGGCCAGCGGCAGTCAATACGCGACCTACACCGGGGGCGACGTGGCCGCCACGGTGTGGGTCTCGCCGACATTCGGCGGCAGCCCGGCGTCGATCGCCCAGGCCTACAGCGCCGCGGGCGGGGTACCGCTGGACCAGGCCGCGACGGTTCCAGCGGGCCCGAAGGGTGGCTCCATGCAGTGCGCTGCGGCGTCGCCACAGCAGACGCTGTGTTTCTGGACCGCCGATGGCGTGCGGGGTGCCGCTGACGTCACCGGCCTCGGCCGATCAGCTGCCGGCGAGTTGGTCGGCAAGATGCGCGTCGCGCTCGAGCCGACCACCACGTCCTGATCAGGCAGTCGTCCGCTCGGACCCGGAACCGCCACCGCGGCGACGCCGCGGTGTGATCTCGCGCGGGACCATCGTCGGGGCTGCTCGCTGAGTGACCGTCTTTTCGGTGATGACCACCTTGGCGATGTCCTTGCGACTCGGGACATCGAACATCACGTGCAACAAAATGTCCTCGAGGATGGACCGCAGCCCGCGCGCCCCAGTCCCCCGTTCGATCGCCAGGTCGGCGATCTCGTCCATGGCCTTCTTGTCGAACTCCAACTCCACGCCGTCGAGTTCGAACAACCGCTCGTACTGCTTGGCGAGCGCGTTGCGAGGTTCCGTCAGCACCTTGATCAAGGCATCGCGATCCAGGGCGGATACCGACGTCACGACGGGAAGTCGACCGATGAACTCTGGGATAAGGCCGAACTTGAGCAGGTCCTCGGGCATGACCTTGCTGAAGATGTCATCGGGGTTCGTGTCGCCCTCATCCTCGTCGGTCATGTGGTGGGTGAACCCGATCGGCTTGGCTCCCACCCGGGATTCGATCACCTTGTCCAGGCCGGCGAACGCGCCACCGACGATGAACAAGACATTCGTGGTGTCGATCTGGATGAACTCCTGATGGGGGTGCTTGCGACCGCCCTGCGGGGGGACGGACGCCTGCGTGCCCTCCATGATCTTCAGGAGTGCCTGCTGGACACCCTCACCCGAGACATCCCGAGTGATCGAGGGGTTCTCACTCTTGCGCGCGATCTTGTCGATCTCGTCGATGTAGATGATGCCGCTCTCGGCCTTCTTGACGTCATAGTCAGCGGCCTGGATGAGTTTGAGCAGGATGTTCTCGACATCCTCACCGACGTAGCCGGCTTCCGTGAGAGCGGTGGCATCAGCGATCGCGAACGGGACGTTGAGTCGTCGAGCCAGCGTTTGCGCCAACAGGGTCTTGCCGGATCCGGTGGGTCCCAGCAGGAGGACGTTGGACTTCGCCAGTTCCACGTGCTCGTCGCGACCCCGCTCCCGACCGCCGAACTGCAACCGCTTGTAGTGGTTGTACACCGCGACGGACAACGTCTTCTTGGCGTTGTCCTGCCCGATCACGTACTGGTCGAGGAAGTCGAACAGGTCCTTGGGCTTGGGGAGTTCATCGATCGATGCGCTGGCACCGTCGGTGAACTCCTCTTCGATGATCTCGTTGCACAGATCGATGCACTCATCGCAGATGTAGACCCCCGGGCCTGCGATGAGTTTCTTGACCTGCTTCTGGCTCTTGCCACAGAACGAGCACTTCAGAAGGTCACCGCCGTCGCCGATTCGCGCCACCGCGTACTCCCTCCCTGTGCTCACTCATGAGCTGCCATTCCCGATACTGACCGTACCCCGCGGGTCCGTCAGTTGCGCGACGCGACCCCCCGGCGTTTCCCCCGATGGACTACTTGGCCGCGGGAGAGCCGCTCGACTTGCGGGACTCGATGACCTGATCGACGATCCCGTACTCCTTGGCGAGCTCGGCGGTCAGGATCTTGTCCCGTTCGATGTCGTTGCGAACTTCGTCAACGGTACGTCCGGAGTGATGCGCCAGGATTCCCACCATCTCTTCGCGCATCCGCAGGATCTCGTTGGCCTGGATCTCGATGTCGGAACCCTGGCCCTGCCCCTCGCTGTACGGCTGGTGGATCAGGATGCGCGAGTGGGGTAGCGCGAAGCGCTTGCCCGGCGTACCGGCGGACAACAGCACCGCAGCGGCCGAGGCGGCCTGCCCCAGGCACACGGTCTGAATCTGCGGCTTGACGAACTGCATCGTGTCGTAGATCGCTGTCATCGCGGTGTACGAGCCACCCGGTGAGTTGATGTACAGCGAGATGTCACGCTCGGTGTCCATCTGCTCCAGGCAGAGCAACTGCGCCATCACATCGTCGGCTGAGGCATCATCGATCTGCACACCGAGGAAGATGATGCGCTCCTCGAACAACTTCGCGTACGGGTTGCTGACCCGCTCCATGCCCCCGGACGTCCGCTCCCGGAACTCAGGCAGGATGTAACGCGCGGCAGGTCCCTGCGGGGCCTGGTTCCATTCGATGCTCATGCTGTTCCACCATCTCCGGTCACGTCACTGGCCTTGGTCACGACCTGATCCACGAACCCGTAGTCCTTGGCCTCGTTCGCGGTGAACCACCGGTCGCGGTCGGAGTCGGACTCGATCGTGTCGAGGGTCTGGCCGGTGTGCTCGGCGATGAGTTCGGCCATCTTCTTCTTCGTGTAGAGCATCTGCTCGGCCTGGATCTTGATGTCCGACGCCGTTCCGCCGATGCCACCCGACGGCTGATGCATCATGATGCGCGCGTGCGGCAGGGCATAGCGCTTGCCTGGGGCACCCGCCGACAGCAGGAACTGGCCCATCGAGGCGGCAAGTCCCATGGCCACAGTCGCGACATCGTTGCGGACGAACTGCATGGTGTCGTAGATCGCCATGCCGGCAGATACGGAGCCACCGGGTGAGTTGATGTACAGGAAGATGTCCCGCTCGGAGTCCTCGGCCGCCAACAGCAGGATCTGCGCGGCGATGGTGTTGGCCATCTGGTCCTCGACGACGGTGCCGAGGAAGATGATGCGCTCCTTGAGCAAGCGCTGGTAGACCGACTCGTCGAGTCCGGGGCCCGACGGCTCCCGGCCCCGCGAGTAGGGCAGCTGAATGTCCGACACGGGCAGCCTCCTGGAGGGTCTGGACCAGGCCCGGGTGGGGTCCCGAGCCGGTCCGGCATCTGGTGCTACAGACCCTAACGCGCCACTTCGACAATCAGTGCCGGGGACGGGCTGGTTTCGCGGTGGGCCAAATCAGGCCCCACCGCCACCAGCATCAGGCGTCGGTGGACCGCTGCTCCTGGGCTTCCTCCGCCTCGGCCGCAGCATCCGCTGCCTGCACGTCGGCGTCGGTCTCGTAGCTCGCCTCGAGTTCAGCCTCGGTGGTGATCTCGTCGAAGTCCTCGTCGTCGATTCCCGCCGCCTC
>CAZCRC010000077.1:0-8901 GCA_964500995.1 uncultured Actinomycetes bacterium | reverse complement strand
TGACGGTTCCGGTCTTGTCGAGAAGGACCGTGTCGATCTGCTGGGCGGCCTCCAGTACTTGCGGGCCCCGAATCAGGATGCCGAGCTGTGCTCCCCGGCCGGTCCCGGCCACGAGCGCAGTGGGGGTGGCCAGACCCAAGGCGCACGGGCAGGCGATGACCAGTACCGCGACGGCAGCGCCGATGGCGAACGACACCTCGGCACCCGCGATCAGCCAGCCGATCAAGGTGACCGATGCGATGGCCAGGACGACGGGAACGAACACCGCCGCGATGCGATCGACGAGGCGCTCGATGGGCGCCTTGGAGTGCTGCGCCTGTCGGATCAGGTCACCGATTCGTGCCAGGACCGTGTCGGACCCGACCGCTTGCGCGGTGACGATCAGCCGCCCGGCTCCGTTGACTGATCCACCGACGACCTGACCGCCGGCCGCCACCTCGACGGGGACGGATTCGCCCGTCACCAGGCTCAGATCCAACGCCGACGTTCCCTGATCGACCAATCCGTCGGTGGCCACCCGCTCCCCAGGTCGCACGATGAAGCGATCCCCCACCCGCAGCCCGGACAAGGGGATGACCTCCTCAGCGCCCGCTGGGTCCACGCGCGTGACGGCGTCCACCTGCAGACGGGAAAGCGCGGCCAGGGCGTCAACGGAGGTGTCGGTGGCACGAGCCTCGAGCCAGCGGCCCAACAGGACGAACGTGATGACGACGGCGCTGACTTCGGCATAGACCTCGGTGCCCCCGACGGCCACCTGATACACCGACCACAGCCACGCCACCGTGGCCCCGAGCGACACCAGAGTGTCCATGCCGACGGAACGATGCACTGCGCCGCGCACAGCCATGGCGTGAATGGGCCAACCGCTCCACCACACGACCGGTGTGGCCAAGATGAGGCCCGCGAGGGGTGCCCACGGCTGCATGTGGAAGTACGGGACCATTCCCAGAATCACCACGACAACGGTCAGGGGGACCGCCACGAACAGTCGCCGCCGCAGGTCGGCGGCGTGGCCGTGATGGGTGTGGTCGTGAGTCGGCTCATCGGGCTGCTGCACCGCGGCTTCGTAACCAAGGCCGGTGATCGTGTCGAGGACCTCCTGCGGATCGCACTGCTGTCTGTCGAAGTCCACCAACGCGGTACCGGTGGCGTAGTTGACCGCAGCCTCGGAGACTCCTTCGATGCGCGCGACCTTCTTCTGAATCCGCGCCGCGCACGACGCACACGTCATACCGGAGATCTCGAGGTCCAACTGCGAACTACTGCTCATGGCCACCTCAACGACGCGACCCCGTGACCGTATGCCCGTGACGTCTACCACCACAATGGACCTGATGAGCAGCACGGCGCCGCGGCACCGGGTGAGGATCGTGGAGGACTACGGCTTCACCCGCGCTGAATGCACCTGTGGCTGGGTGGGATCTGGTCGACGCAGCCGCGCCAGTGCCCGAGCCGAGGGCGCTCGTCACGCAGCGGAACACGCCGGGTCCGGCGGCGGCTGACCTTCACCGGATCGTTCCCCGTGGTCCCCCCGCGGATAGGTGCCGTTCACATCGATCCGACACAGTCACGGCATGACCGCAACCGCACTGGATGTCCGCGACGATCCGCAGGCGATGTTCCGCCGCCACCAACTCCGCTTCGTGGCACTGGGAAGTCACGACCGAGCCCGGCTGACGCGCTTGGTCGAGGCGAGTTCGGTGGAGTCGCAGTACCTACGGTTCCACCGCGCCACGGGCCGGGTCACCACCTCGTTGGCCAGGGAGTTGGCCGACCTGGACGGCCGGACCACCCACGGAATGGGACTGGCCGACGCGAACGGTGAACTGGTCGCCGAGGCTCGGATCCGCACACACGGCGACGGCTCCGGCGACTTCGCCCTGCTGGTGCGCGACGATCATCAAGGCCTCGGCCTAGGGACCGGGCTGATCGGGGTTCTGGTGCGCCACGCGCAACTGCTCGGGTTGCGTTCCCTCCAGGCGCGCGTCCTGGCGTGCAACAAGGCGATGTTGGGAGTTCTCGCGCGGGCCGTCCCGATGACAGTCGGTCCGGTGCGCGGCGGGATGATCCGGGTCACGATCCCCATCGCCCCGGCCAGCTACACGACCTGCTGACCCTTGCCCAGCACCACGATGCCCCCGGGGCTCACGGTGTACTTGGCGCGGTCCCCTTCGAGGTCCACCCCGATCTGGGCGCCATCGGGAACTTGGACGTTCTTGTCCAGGATCACCTTGCGCAGAACGGCGTTACGTCCGATCCGGACCCCGGGCATGATCACGCAGCCTTCGAGGTAGGCCCCCTCCCGGATCTCGACGTTGTGCGAGATGACGGACTGGCGCACGTGCGCGCCGGCCACGATCGAGCCGGCACCGACCATCGAATCGTGCGCGTTGCCGCCCTCGACGAACTTGGCGGGGGGCAGCGAGGGTGGGCTGGACAGGATCGGCCACTGCCGGTTGTACAGGTTGAACACCGGATGGACACTGACGAGGTCCATGTGAGCGTCGTGGTAGGCGTCCAGCGTCCCGACGTCGCGCCAGTAGGCGTGATCGCGATCCGTGGAACCGGGCACCTCATTCTTGTGGAAGTCGTAGACGTACGCATCGCCGGATTCGGTGAGCTGCGGGATGATGTTGCCGCCCATGTCGTGCACGGACCCCTCATCACCTGCGTCGATCTTGAGCGCCTCGATCAGCGTGTCGGTGCTGAAGACGTAGTTCCCCATGGAGATGTAGGACTGCTCCGGGTTGCCGGGGATTCCGGGCGGATCGGCCGGCTTCTCGAGGAACCGTTCGATCTTCAGGCCATCGTCGGCGACCTCGATGACGCCGAACTGATGCGCATCCCGGCGTGGCATCGGGATGCCGGCGATCGTCACCCCGGCCCCGGTGTCGATGTGCTGCTGGATCATCTGCGCGGGATCCATGCGGTAGACGTTGTCGGCCCCGAACACCACGACGATGTCCGGCCGCTCGTCGTACACGAGGTTCAGACTCTGGTAGATCGCGTCGGCACTGCCGGTGTACCAGCGCGGTCCCAACCGCTGCTGCGCCGGGACCGGAGTGACGTAATCACCGGTCATCTGCCCCATGCGCCACGTCGTGGTGATGTGTCGATCCAGGGAATGAGATTTGTACTGCGTGAGCACACAGATGCGGTGGATGCCGCCGTTCACCAGATTCGACAACACGAAGTCGATCAGGCGATAGGCGCCACCGAACGGCACAGCCGGCTTGGCACGGTCTGCGGTCAGCGGCAGCAGCCGCTTGCCTTCGCCACCGGCCAACACGATTCCGAGAACATGGGGTCCACTCACCTGACCACCCTAGCCACGCTGAGGCGCGGAAGGGATCTTCGCGCCGGAATCCCCCCAACTGGATGGTTGCGTGCGCCGCGCCTCCGGCGTCTCCCGCCAATAGAGTCAGGGCCATGCGAATCGGGATCATGACGCGGGAATGGCCACCGGAGATCTACGGCGGCGCGGGTGTGCACGTCGAGTACTTGGTGGAACAGTTGCGCCGCCTGGAAGACGTTCGGGTGCAGTGCTTCGGCGCGCCACGTGAGGATGCCCTGGCATTGACCCCTCCGGCCGACCTCGATGACGCGAACTTCGCCCTGCAGACATTGGGCGTGGACCTGCTGATGGCGGCCGGCTCCGAGGGCCTGGACATCATGCACTCCCATACCTGGTACGCGAATATGGGCGGACACCTCGCGGCGCTTCTGCAGGGCACCCCGCACGTGATCACGGCCCATTCCCTGGAGCCCCGGCGTCCGTGGAAGGAAGAGCAACTCGGCGGTGGTTACCGGATCTCCTCGTGGGTCGAGCGTGCGGCGTATCGCGAGGCCGCTGCCGTGATCGCGGTCAGCGCGGGCATGAAGGCCGACGTCATGGACTGCTACCCGTTCGTGGATCCCGACCGAATCCACGTCGTGCACAACGGGATCGACACGAACCTGTACCAGCCGGCGACAGCCACCGACGCACTCGAGGCGAACGGCGTGCCGTTGGACCGTCCCTTCGCACTGTTCGTGGGTCGGATCACGCGGCAGAAGGGGTTGCCGCATCTGCTGCGGGCGGCGGAGCAGTTCGATCCCGAGATCCGGCTCGTGCTGTGTGCCTCATCGCCGGACACGCCGGAACTCGGTCAGGAGGTCACCGACCAGGTCGCCGCCCTGCGGCGGTCCCGCGGCGAGGACTCGGTGATCTGGATCGAGGAGCAACTGTCCCGGCCCGACGTCATCCAGTTCTACACCCAGGCCGCCGCCTTCGTGTGTCCGTCGGTGTACGAGCCGCAGGGCATCGTGAATCTCGAGGCCATGGCGTGCGAGACGGCTGTGGTCGCCAGCGATGTCGGGGGGATCCCCGAGGTGGTGACTCCCGGGACGGGCCTGCTCGTGCACTACGACCCCGACGAAACGACGACATTCGAGGCTGACTTGGCGCGCGAGGTCAATCGCGTGGTCGCGGAACCGCAACTGGCCACGGATCTGGGACTCGCCGGGCGCGCCCGCGCGGTCGAGGACTTCGGGTGGGATGCGATCGCCCGGCGGACGCTCGACGTCTACCGTGCCGCGCTCGAGGCCTGACCGTCAGGCGTGGGCGGCTTCGTACCGGGCCACGACGTCAGCACCGACTCGGCCGCGGGAGCTCACCGGCACACTGTTGGCGACGGCCCAGGCCCGGATCTCGGCAGTGCGACTTGGCGCGGCTTTGGCTTTGGTCGACTTCGGAGTGCGTGTTCGCTTGGTGGTCGGTCCGACCTTGCGGCCGGCGGCGAGGTACGGCTGAAGGGCGGCGCGCAGTTTGGCGGCATTTCGCTCGTTGAGGTCGATTTCGTAACTGACGCCGTCTAATCCGAAAGTGACAGTTTCGTCGGCATTTCCGCCGCTGATGTCGTCATCGATTACTACTTGGATTCTGCGCGCCATGACGCACACCCTAGCCGACCACAGCATGCCCAAAGCCCAGCGAAGGCCGCCAGAGTGGTCGTCAGAGCCGCAACAGCATCCGGGAATTTCCCAGGGTGTTCGGTTTCACGCGTTCCAGGTCCAGGAATTCGGCGACACCTTCGTCCTCGGATTGCAGCAACTCGGCATAAACGTCAGGCGAAACAGCGGGGTCCGACAGTTCCTCGAATCCAAATCGTGCGAAGAAATCCAACTCGAATGTCAGGCAGAAGATCCGCGACACCCCGAGTTTCTGGCCTCGGGACACCAACTCGCGCAGCAGACTGCCACCAATCCCCGAGCCGGTGGCGGTCGGATCTACCGCAAGGGTGCGGACCTCGGCCAAGTCCTCCCACATGACGTGCAGGGCACCGCACCCCACGACCGCGTCGTCTCGTTCGGCCACCACAAATTCCTGCACGTCTTCGAACAGGGTCACTGTGGCTTTGCTCAGCAGTCGCCGGTCGGGGGCGTACAGGTCGACCAGTCGACGGATCGCCGCGATGTCCTGGGTTCGAGCGGGCCTGATCGCAACGGTCACAGTGGCTTCACCAACGGGAACAGGATCGTCTCGCGGATACCGAGGCCGGTCAACGCCATGAGGAGTCGGTCGATCCCCATCCCCACCCCGGCCGACGGCGGCATCCCGTGCTCCAAGGCCGCGAGGAAGTCCTCGTCCAGCGGCATCGCCTCGGCATCGCCTTGCGCGCCCAGCGCGGCTTGGGCCTGCAGCCGCTCGCGTTGGATGACCGGGTCGACCAGTTCGGAGTACCCCGTGGCCAGTTCGAATCCGTCGACATAGAGGTCCCACTTCTCCACGACCCCGGGTAACGAGCGATGATCACGGGTCAGGGGCGAGGTGTCCACGGGGTAGTCCATGACGAACGTCGGGCCCGAGAAGCCGGGGACGACGTAGTGCTCGAACAGTTCCTCGACGATCCTTCCGGGGACCCACGCCGGGTCGACGTCGATCTCGGCGGTGGCGCATAACGCGATGAGCTCGTCGCGTGGGGTCTGCGGCGATACCTCCCGACTGACGGCAGTCGAGACCGCCGGGTATAGGGACACCCGATCCCAGGTACCGGACAGGTCGTGCTCGCTGCCGTCGGCGTGTGTGACCACCAGACTTCCACACACGGCCAGCGCCGCTTCTTGAATCAGCTCCCGGGTCAGCGTCGCCCCGTCGTGGTAGTCGGCATACGCCTGATAGAACTCCAACATGCCGAACTCCGGCGAGTGCGTGGAGTCGGCGCCCTCGTTGCGGAAGTTGCGGTTGATGTCGAAAACCCGGTCGATGCCGCCGACGACGCAGCGCTTCAGGAACAGCTCTGGGGCGATCCGCAGGAACAAGTCGATGTCGTAGGCGTTCATGTGCGTCACGAACGGGCGTGCGCTCGCGCCGCCCTGCAGGTTCTGCAGGATGGGGGTCTCCACCTCGAGGAAGTCCCGATCGGTCAGGGACTTGCGCAGACTCGCCAGCGCCGCCACCCGTTGGCGAGCCATGGTGCGGGCCTCTTCGCGCATGATCAGATCCACGTAGCGTTGCCGGACGCGGTTCTCCTCGCTCAGCGGCTTGTGCGCCACGGGCAGTGGCCGCAGCGACTTGGCAGCGAACCCCCACTCCGCGGCGAAGATGCTCAGTTCGCCCCGCTTGGATGCGCCCACTTCGCCGCGAACCCACACGTGATCCCCCAGATCGACATCGGCCTTCCAGTCGGCCAGGGCCTGCTCCCCGACCCGATCCAGGCTCAGCATGGCTTGCACCGGGGTACCGGCGCCCGACCGCAGGCTCACGAAGCACAGTTTTCCGGTGTTGCGGATGAAAAGGACCCGGCCGGCGACGGCGACCTCGGTACCGGTCATCTCGCCCGGGCCGACATCCGGGAACTCGGCGCGCACCTGCTCGATGGTGTGGGTCAGCGGAACCGTGACCGGGTAGACGTCACGGCCCGAGTCCAGCAGGCGACGGCGCTTCTCGCGCCTGATCTGCATCTGCTCGGGAAGGTCATCGATCGCGTCGTCGTCACTCACCGGGAGAGTTTATCGCCAGCGCGTCAGTCGCGATTCCGCTCGAACACCAGTTGCAGGCCGTACAACGTCAGGAAGGGATCGTGGTCGGTGATCGTCTCGGACTCGGCCACCACGATCTCGGCCAGACCGCCGGTGGCCACCACCGCCACGACCTCACCCAACTCGGCGGTGATGTGGCGCACCAGACCGTCCACCTGGCCGGCGAACCCGTACAGAGCACCGGACTGCAGCGCCTCGACGGTGTTACGGCCGATCGCCGAGCGGGGCCGCACAAGTTCCACCTTGCGCAGTTGCGCGGCGCGAGCCGCCAGCGCGTCCAATGAGATCTGGATGCCGGGCGCCAGCGCACCGCCCAGGAACTCGCCCTTGGCGCTCACGACGTCCAGGTTCGTCGACGTTCCGAAGTCCACCACGATGGCCGGTCCGCCGTACCGCTCGAAGACGGCCAGGGTGTTGACGATGCGGTCGGCGCCGACCTCGCGGGGGTTGTCCGTGACCACGGAGACACCGGTCTTGACACCGGGCTCCACGATGACGGTCTCCACGGAACTGAAGTAGCGGTCCAGCATCACGCGTAGTTCCCGCAGCACGGCGGGGACCGTGGAACACAGTGCGATGCCGGTCAAAGGCGGCTGGTTGGCCAACAGCCCGCGGAACGTGAGCATCATCTCGTCGGCGGTCGCGTTCGCATCGGTCTTGATCCGCCAGGACTGCATCAGGTCGGGGCCGTCGAACAACCCCAGCACTGTGTTCGTGTTGCCGACGTCGATGGTCAGAAGCATGGTCAACTCCGCAGGTCCGCGCCGATGTCCAGGGCGGGCGCCGAGTGAGTCAGTGCCCCGACCGCAAGGTAGTCCACTCCCGTGGCGCCGACGACGGCAGCCACGTCGAGCGTCAGGCCACCGGATGCCTCGAGGACCGACCGCCCGGCGTTGATGGCCACAGCGGCCCGCATCTGATCGGGGGTGAAGTTGTCCAGCAGCACCAGATCGGCCCCGGCGTCGAGGACCTCGGCAAGTTGCTCCAACGAGTCAACCTCCACCTCGATGGGCAGGCCCGGGTACTGCGTGCGAACGGCGTCGAACGCCGCGACCACCCCGCCCGCGGCCAACACATGGTTGTCCTTGACCAAGGCGGCGTCAGACAGTGACATCCGATGGTTCACGCCACCACCACAACGAACCGCGTACTTCTCGAGCCGGCGCATGCCCGGAGTTGTCTTGCGGGTGTCACGCACCCGGGCACCCGTGTCGGCAAGCGCTTCCACCCACTGCCGGGTCGCGGTGGCGACACCGGACAGATGGCACAACAGATTCAGTGCGGTGCGTTCGGCGGTCAGCAGGTCACGGGTGGAGCCACTGGCACTGACGACCACATCACCGGGTTGGACCACGGTGCCGTCGTCGGCGCTGATCGTGACGGCGCAGTCGTCACCCCCGACCATGTCGAACACCGCGGCCGCAACCGGCGCGCCGGCGATCACCCCGGGCTTGCGCGCCACAAGGTCCAACACCGATCGCTGGTCGGCGGGCACGGTCGCGGCGCTTGTGACGTCCACGCCGCCATCCAAGTCCTCGTCGAGCGCCGCCGTGATGAGATCCGCGACCGTCCCGGCGTCCAGGTCGGCGTCGGCCAATCTGCGAGCGGTATCCGCAGACACCGAATGCCAGTCAGTCATTCCAGTTCTCCCATTCCGGTGCGCGCAGCGGCGTCAACTGTGTGACCAGCTCGCCATCGACCAGGCGAGTCGCCTGGTGCACTCGCCAGGCGTCATCGGACTCGGGGTAGTCCTCGCGCCAGTGTGACCCGCGAGTCTCCAACCTGGCCCCCGCCTGGTGCGCAAGCACGGTGGCGACCACCGCCACGTTCGTCGTCTCCCACGCCGCGGTGCTGGGTTCCGCCGGGAACTGCTGGGGCAGG
>CAZCRC010000076.1:0-8919 GCA_964500995.1 uncultured Actinomycetes bacterium | reverse complement strand
TGGTCATCGTCGACTACATGCAGCTCATGACGTCAGGCAAGAAGGTCGAGTCCCGCCAGCAAGAGGTCAGCGAGTTCTCCCGATCACTGAAGTTGCTCGCCAAGGAGCTGCACGTTCCGGTGATCGCGATCAGCCAGCTGAACCGCGGTCCCGAGACCCGCAACGACAAGAAGCCGATGCTGTCGGATCTGCGCGAGTCAGGATGCCTCACCGCCGCCACGCGGGTGATGCGCGCGGACACCGGCGCCGAGGTGACTCTCGGGGAGTTGTTCGCGGCGGGCGAGAAGGACATCCCGGTCTGGTCGCTGGACGACTCGCTGCGGTATCGCGCCCGCACCATGACCCACGTCTTCGCGACCGGACACCGCGAGGTCTTCCGGATCCACACGGACTCGGGACGCACCCTCGAGGTGACCGGAAACCACCCGCTCCTCACCCACGATGGCTGGCGTGCCGCTCACGAGTTGGACCCGGGCTCCCGGATCGGAACCGTGCGCCACGTTCCCGCCCCGATGGATCCGCACGCCATGGACGACGACGAGGTGGTGTTGATCGCGCACCTGCTCGGATCGGGTGCGATCCCGTCGGATGCCGACATCGAGTACCGCAGCGCCAGTGCGAGCAACCTGTCGTGTGTCGAAGCGGCCGTGATGCGCCGTTTCTCCGTCATCCCAGGTCGCACCGACCACCATCGGGTGACGACCCTGCACCTGTCCCCTCCCAGCGGCGGCGGGGATGACCCGGTGCGGCGGTGGCGCGACCAGGTCCTGCCGGCGGGCGCCGGACTCCGGGTACCGACCGACCTGTTCCGTGCCCCCAAGACCCAGATCGGAACCTTCCTGCGGCACTTGTGGGCGACGGGCGGCACGATCAGCAACCACCCGTCCGGTCAGGGCGGGACCATCCACTTCGTGACGTCGTCGCGGCGCCTGGCCGACGACATCGCACGCCTGCTCCTCCGGTTCGGGTTGGCGGCGCGACTCACCACGATCCGCACTGCGGACAGTCACATGTTCCGCGTCGCGCTCGTCGACCCCGCCGACCAGAAGGTGTTCCTGCGCCGGATCGGTGGCTACGGCTTGCTCGCCCGCCCCGCGACCGAACTGCAGGAGGCGTTGGAGCAGCGCACCTCTGGCGGCGGAACCGAGGACCCCGGGATGCGCGACCTGTGGCACGAGGTGCGGGAGGTCCTCGCGCACGCGGACCTGAACGAGCAGGAGCACCGGGCGCAGGCCGCTGCGATCGCGATCGACGAACGAATCGATCACCCGGAGATGCTCGACGACGAGGTCGTGCGACTGCCCGACTCCCAGACCCTGTCGTTGAACCGGGTGGCGCGAGTGCTCGACTCCGGCGACATGGAACTCGTGGCCACGAACGACGTGTTGTGGGACGAGATCGTCGACGTCGAGTACATCGGCACCCAGGACGTGTACGACGCCACCGTGTTGGGCAGCCACAACTTCATCGCCGACGGGGTAGCGGTACACAACAGCCTGGAGCAGGACGCCGACATGGTGGTGCTGATCCACCGCGAGGACGCCTACGACAAGGACAGCAGCCGCCTAGGCGAAGCGGACCTGATCGTCGCCAAGCACCGCAACGGCCCAACCGACACGATCACCGTGGCCTTCCAAGGCCACTACAGCCGCTTCGTGGACATGGCCCGCGAGTAGCGCGGCGGCGAGCAACTGTCTGCCACTGGCGAACTGTCAGCCTTCCGGTCGGTTCCCAGGCGTCTCAGGCCCGGGAAACGACGGCAAACCTGACGCACCGCCTGCTGCCACGCTCCCAGGATCTTGCCCAGCACGTACTTCGCCTCGCCGACTGGTCCGCCGTCAGCGTGATACACACCGATCAACTCCGTCACGGTGGCGGCAGAGGCGGTCATCGGGCGTCCTTCGCCTGATACCCGCCGGTGGCGCCCGACCGTTCGCCGCTGTCGGCAGGATCACGCAACGCCGCTGGGCCCGGCACGTGAGACGCAACGGCACCAGAACTGAGCCAGCGGGACAGTGCCATAGGCCACGGTATCCCCGTGGTGGAACATCGGCCTCCCCAACGCACTCGCAGTGACCCGTCCGGTCGGTTCCCGCCCAGTTCAGGTCGGGAAGCGACGCGAAGGGTCACCGGGAGCCACCGAGGCGCGACTCACATGTCGATCTCGCCCTGCCGCGAAGGGGTACCGCGCGAGCGCCTCTGTGCCTGGGACGGGGATCCCGATGGGGTACTGCCAGAACCTGCCAACTGAAGGGGTTCCGCCCGCCTCGCTGGATTGCTACATCACCGCCCTCACGCTGGGCAGCACTACGACGTGATGGCCAAGGCGGTGAACTCGCAGAACGTCTGGGGACCGTCCGCGGCAGCGGTCGAGAATCCGATCGACGCGCAGTCGTTCGAACGTCCGACCTCCCCTGAGCCCCTCGAGGGCGGCCCCGAATCGACCGACGAGCCGCTGGCTCCCGGGGGCACGATTCCAGCCCCTTCGCCGGAGCGCCTCACGGCACCACGCGCACCGTTGGCAAAGAGCACCGTCACGAACCTGCGGGTACGGGCAGTGAAGCAGGGCAGCGTCCGGGGCAAGCACACCGTGGTCGTCCGGGCGAAGGTCCGTCCGGCGGCGGGGCGGGTCGTGCACCTGCAGCGCAAGGTGTGCACCACGCAGCGCGATCAGCGGATGTGTGTGTGGAAGACCGTCGGTCAGCGCCGGGCCAAGGCTGGCAACGGTGGTCACGTGGTTTTCCGGTCGAAGCGGACAATGCCGCAGCCAGCTGCCTGGCGGGTGTTCCTCCCGGCGACTGGCACGGCGCTACCCGCCGTCAGCCGCACCGTCCGCCGCTGAGCGGCCCTCCACTGCACCCTTGCTGTCGGTTCCCACTCCTTTCCAGGGCGGAAGCGACGGGAACGGTCAGTCGGAGCCGCCGAGCAGCCGTCCGGGTCCCGACATCCCCCCAGACGGGTGATGTGCTGGATCCTGAACGCGACCAGACTCTGACGGGGTGGGCGGACGGTAACCAAGGGAGTGTCATGGCGGCTGCGGAGTTCACGGGAGAGGTCGCCCTGGACATCAGGGACTCCGTGCCGGACTGGGCGCCCTACCTGTCGCCACAGGCAACCGCTGGTGCCCCGAACGTCCTGGTGATCGCCTGGGACGACGTCGGCTACGGCACGATGGAATGCTTCGGGGGACCGGTCGAGACGCCGACCATGAGCCGCATCGCCGACATGGGCGTCAAGTACGCCAACTTCCACACCACTGCCCTGTGTTCGCCGACCAGGGCATCCTTGTTGACGGGCCGCAATGCCACGTCGAACGGCATGGCCACGATCGCGGAGTTCAGCTCCGGGTTCCCCGGGATCTCGACGCGGATTCCGTTCGAGAACGGTTTCGTCTCCGAGGTGCTCCTCGAGCATGGCTACAACACCTACTGCGTCGGCAAGTGGCACCTCACTCCCGGCGAGGAGACCAGCATGGCCGCGTCGAAGGCGCGGTGGCCGCTGGGCCGCGGGTTTGAGCGGTTCTACGGATTCCTGGGTGGTGAGTCGAGCTGCTGGTACCCGGACCTGGTCCATGACAACCACCAGATCGAAGCGCCCGCGACCCCCGAGGAGGGGTACCACATCGCCAAGGACCTGTCGGACCGAGCGATTCAGTTCATCAGTGATGCCAAGGTCGTGGAACCCGACAAGCCGTTCTTCATGTACCTGTCGCTCGACGCCGCCCACGCCCCACACCACGTCTACAAGGAGTGGGCCGACAAGTACAAAGGTCGCTTCGACGAGGGGTACGAGGAAATCCGCGTCGGGATTCTGGCGCGGCAGAAGGAAACTCGGGCTCCTGCCGGACGACACCGAGTTGTCCCCGATCAACCCACACGGTGAACCCAGCGTGACCGGACCCGACGGCCAGCCCTGGCCACTGTTGGACACGGTGCGGCCGTGGGACTCCCTCAGCGACGATGAGAAGCGGCTGTTCGCGCGCATGGCGGAGGTGTTCGCCGGATACGTCTCGTACAGCGACGATCAACTCGGTCGTGTCATCGACTTCTTGGCGGAGTCCGGTCAGTTGGACAACACGATCATCGTGGCGGTCTCGGACAATGGCGCCAGTGGCGAAGGGGGCCCCAACGGGACCTTCAATGAGTGGCGCTTCTTCAACGGTGTCCCCACCCCCACGGAGTTGTCCCTGCAACACATCGACGAGCTGGGCAGCCCGACCTCGTACAACCACTACAACACCGGGTGGGCGTGGGCGTTCGACACCCCGTTCCCCTACTGGAAGCGCTGGGCCGGGTACGAGGGTGGAATCGCCGACATGTGCTTGGTCGCCTGGCCGGCCAAGATTCCCGCCAGTCAGGTCCCACGACAGCAGTATGTGCACGCTGTTGACGTGGTCCCGACGATCTACGACCTCCTAGGCATCACGCCACCCGACACCCTGAAGGGGTTCGAGCAGAGTCCCATCGAAGGCGAGAGTTTCGCCGTGTCACTCACCGATGCCGAGGCGGCCTCGAAGACCACACAGTTCTACACGATGCTCGGGCAGCGCTCGATCTATCACGAGGGCTGGTTGGCCTGCACCGTTCACCCACCGCTGAGTGGGTGGGGCAAGTTCGAGCAGGACGTGTGGGAACTGTATGACGTCGAGCACGACCGTTTCTGCGTGTCCGTGGGGTTGCCAACCACGCTTGCCGACATCGGCCTGGGGGAACTGGACGCTGACGCTCTGGCGCGCATCGCCGAACTCACCGTGGCCGAGGGCGAGACCGCCCACCACGAGCCATTCCCCGTGACCGCTGATCTGATCGCCGACGGAATCAGAGCGGCGGAGGCCCGCTCGCGTGCCGCACTGGGGTTGTCGTGAACCGCATCGTCTGGCCCATGCAGGTCTCCCTCGATGGCTACATGGAGGGGCCCGATCACGACATCTCGTGGCACCGAGTGGACGCGGAACTGCACCAGCACTTCAACGACTGGATGGGGTCCGCGGGCGCGTTCCTGTCCGGGCGCACCACGTACGACCTCATGGCCGACTACTGGCCGACCGCCGACCAGAACCCCGACGCCGACCCGACCGAGGTGGAGTTCGCCGGCATCTGGCGCGATACCCCGAAGGTGGTCTACTCGCGAACGCTGGATCACGCGGACTGGAACACGACCATCGTTCGGGAGGTGCTCCCCGACGACGTCCGAGCGTTGCAGGAGCAGGTAGACGGTGACCTCGTGGTCGGGGGTTCGCGAGTGGGTTCGCAGTTCCTACGGCTGGGCCTGGTGGACGAGATTCGCGTGTACGTCCACCCGGTCATCATCGGCCGGGGCACCCCGATGTTCCACCCGCAGGACGTCCATATCCCGCTGGAACTGGTGGCCACGCGAGCGTTCGGCAACGGCGTGGTGCTGCTGCAGCACCGCCCCGGGGCTGCGGACCCGGGCTGACCGTCACTGACCGGCGGTACTCACCTTCACCTGGTCCTTCGGCACGTACACGAGCCGGTGGTTGTAGTCGAGGGCGAACCACTTCTGTCCCGCCAGCGTGAACTGGTACTGCGAGACGTACGACTGTCCTGCGCGGCTGTAGCCGAGGCCCTGGTCACTGCACGTCGAGAAGTCCGGCGACTCCTGCGGGCTGCTGTACACGTCGGTCGAGCCGTTCTTCTTGAACGTGACCACCGCACCGCTACCGGCGACGGTCAGGTTCCGCGGGATCCAGCCGCGGGTGCCGTTGAACCAGATCCGGTCATAGGTCACGCCCCGGGTGCGCTTCGTCCGGTCCGACACGAACGTCGATCCCCAGTCAGCCTTGGCGCGCAGATCCGACGCCGTGATGGGGTAGTTCGAACTCGTCCCGTTGGGCCCTGCGTCCGGTTCGAAGATCACGGCGGGGTAGTTGTCGCACACGAAGTCACGGACGTTCGCGGTGGGGGTTCCCGCGGACGTCTCCGGCGGCACGAATGTCCGCGGATCAGAGGCACCCAGTACGAGTGTGTTCAGGTCGGGTCGGCCGCCGTCGTTGGCGTAGACCGGAGCAAAGCTCGTGTGCAGGGTGTTGGACCAGTTGCCCACGTCCTGCTTTCCGTCGTACTGGTGCCCGGGGGCCAACTGTCGCAGCGTGGAGTTGGTCGCCCGGAACTTCTTGGGCAGTTCCGGCTGGACGGTCGTTCCCTTCAGCGCCTTGTCATAGGCGGACTCGACCAATGGCCAGTAGTAGTTCCAGTCCCAGTACGGTCCGGGATCCCAATGCTGGTTGTGGACGTTATCTGGAGTGATCGCCTGACCGGCCTCCAGCGGTCCGCCGGGAACATCGGAGTGGGTCAGGATGTGCGAGCGGTCCAGCGGAATCCGGTACTCGGCGGCCAGCCAGCCGATGAGCTTCGCGGAACGGCGGTACAACTTCGGGGTGTAGTAGCCGTTCGGGAACGCCGCGAACCCGACGTGTTCCACACCGATCGAGTGCTCGTTCATCCACAGGTTCCCGGACTGGTGAACGATGTTGGTGTCCTTCACGAACTGCGTCACACCTGGGTCCGCGCTGCCGACCGCACCGGAGACCAGGTAGTGGGCTGAGCAACAGTGCCCGGGAGTGGTGAACAGGCCGACGGTCCCCGCGTAGGACACATCGGTGTCGTGGATGATCAGGTAGCGGATGTCCGAGGCGTCCCGTTCGGCCGGGATGTACGTGGACGGCGCGGCGGGGATGAACGTCGAGATATCCGGGTAGTCGGCCCTGGCGGGACTGATCGCTGCCAGTAAGCCAGCCAGGAGTCCCAACGCCAGCGTGATGACAGCGACTGCGCCGCGTCGTGGCGTTCGGCTCGAGCTCATGGACGGGTCTGGGTGGGTCCGTGTCTTCATGGTGCGCCCCCATCGGCCGGCCGCTGGTCAGTTCGTGACCTGACCGTAAGCCCTGTGGTGCCGTCGTTGCGCCCCGACGGTGGACGCTCGTGTCAGAGGTACACGATCCAGAAGCCGCTGGTGTTGTCGGCAATGTAGACCCGGTCGCCCTTGTCGCCACCCTTGTCGAGCAGTCCGATCCCGGTCAGCCAGGGCGTCGTGCCGATGGCCGCGATCTCGGTGGCCTTCGGGGTGACGGCCGTGGGGGCCTCGGGCGTTCCCCAGGTCGGCGAGTCCACCTGCAGCAGGGTGTTCGTGTTCGCTTGGTTGTACTGAGCCATCGAGGTCCCGTTGGCGTAGATCGTGCTGCCGTCCTCGTTGACCGCCAGCCCGATCGACCGCGCCCAGCCCTGGAGTTGGATCGCCTGGATCTTGTCGCTGGTCTGCCCGGCACCCCCGGGCGTGATCTTCAAGATGATGGTGTTGTTGTCCGTCGACCCCTGGTAGATCGCGTAGACGTTGCCGCGCTTGTCGTTGTCGAGGCTGTAAATGCTCTGGTTCTGATTGTTCGCGCCCCACGACGGGATGCAGTAGATCGCCCACGTCTGCGAAGTCTTCGGGTTCTGCTTGTAGACGCATCCGGACTGCAGCGACCCGAAGTACAGGTAGCCGTTGCCGGCCTCGGTCACCCCGCCGCCATTGCCGATGGCCACCTTGGTCGGGGTCGTGGAACCATCCGGCTTCGGGAAGTGCCCAGGAGCGTAGGTGTAGTCGATGGCCGCTTGGGCGTTGTTGCCCGGCCAGGCCTGGCTGCCGTCGCCGCCGGGCTCGGGTAGTTGCTCCCCGGCGACGGAGAACCGAGTAGCCCGAGCGCTCCCGTGAACCCGGCGCGGGGATTGACCACGTTGCTGATGTTTGCCGCCACCACCAAAGCCAGGAACGCGGCAACAATCAGGCCAAGGACGCCGAAGCCGAAGTACGTCCAGCGTTCGAATGTCCAGCGCCACCGGCTGGAGCGAGGAGCTTTGGCGAAGCGACGCCACGAGTAGACGCTCAGTACCAGTGCCGCGATCAGGAACAGGCTACCGACGATGACCAGCACCAGGTGGTAGCGGCGGTAGTCGTCGAGCAGTTGCGTCAATGCCGCGTTGGCCGCGTCAGTGCGCAGAAGTTGTTGCAGTTCTTGCTGCAGAGTGTCGCTCATGAGCGCTGGTCCTTCCTGATCCGCACCGAGCCGAACCCTCGAGTGGACCAACGACCGCCATGATCCCATCACCAACTGGTTCGGAGGGGTAGGGGAAATCCCGCGCTCGGCGGTGTCGACAAGCGGCGTCCTGAATCAGCGGAAGCGACGGACGGTGAATGTCTCCCGTGACCCACGCCGCTGTGTTGCAGAGGGCGTAGAGCCCAGCCCCTAGTCGAGTGGCGGTTGGGGGGAGTCGGTGTGGGTGATGCCGGTGGGGGTGGTCCAGGTCCAAGACCCGTCCGGGTCGTCGTCGTTGCTGAGGATTCGCCAGCGTGAGTGGGTCTTCATCCGGTGGTGTCGGCGACACAGCGGCCCGAGATTCTGCGGCGTTGTTTCGCCTTTGGGGAAGGGGATCACGTGGTCCAGGTCGGTGACTTCGGCGCGGCAGCCCGGCATCCGGCAGTACGGCTCCCGCGCCCGGACCAAGCGGGCGACGGCTGCGGTCGGCCGGTAGGTGCTGGGGCTGGTGGCGATGACGTGCCCGCCGACGGTGTCGGTGAGCCAGGCCCGCCACTTGGAGTCCGCGGCCAACTGCCGGGCGATCTCGGCAGCGACGGGCCCACAGCCAGGCATGTCGCCAGGGTCGTCGGCCATCCGCAGCAACGTGGGCAGGTCGATCACCACCGCCACCTCGGACCCCGCGACCGTTGCCGGAGCTGGGGAGCCACCTGGCTCACCGGTGGCTGGGTTGGCGAGTAGGAGGTCGGTGAACAGGTCCGCCCGGCGTTGGTCCAGCGACCGTCGTCCGTCGCCGTCGTTGTCGCCGTCAGTCTCCGCGTCGAGGCCGTACGCGAGAGCGGTGAGCCGGTTGAAGATCCGGGTCGCGTCATCATCAGCGAGGT
>CAZCRC010000075.1:0-8955 GCA_964500995.1 uncultured Actinomycetes bacterium | reverse complement strand
AGTGCGCCGGACTCGGGCTGGATCCGGTGACGGTGGTGCGGGTCGCAGTGGACCCAGCAGTCGGTGGGCCCGAGGCCGCCGCACGAACCGCCCGCTACTCGGCGCTGACTCAGGTAGCGATCCAGACGGGGGCGGCCGCGGTGCTGCTGGGTCACACCCGCGATGACCAAGCCGAGACCGTGCTGCTGGGGCTGGCGCGAGGCAGCGGGATCCGCAGCCTGTCGGGTATGCCCGAGGTGCGCGGCCGGTACCGGCGTCCGTTCCTGTCGTTGTCGCGGGACCAGGTCCGGGCGGGTTTGGCGGAGACGGGGCTCAAGCCGTGGAGCGACCCCCACAACGAGGACCCCGCCTATCGTCGGGCCCGGGTGCGGCACACCATTCTGCCGGGTCTGGAGGAGCAGCTCGGACCGGGCATCGCGGCCGCCCTGGTTCGGACCGCATCCCAGGCTCGCGCTGACGCCGACGCGCTGGACGAATGGGCGGAGAGGGCCCGGGTGGACTGGGAGTCGCGCGATCGGGCCGCGGCCGCGCTGACCGACCTCCCGGTCGCGGTGCGCAGCCGGGTGCTGCTGGCCGCAGCCCGGGAGTCCGGCTCCCCCAGCAACGACCTAACGCACGAGCACGTCGTCGAACTGGATCGACTGGTGACCGACTGGAACGGCCAGGGCCCGATCCACCTGCCGGGCCGTGTCATCGCGGGGCGTCGGTATGGCAGGCTCTACTTCGTCGGGGCAAACGGGGACAGCGCGCACAGCAGTGGGATCGGAGCAGCAGATGGTTCCTGACGACATCGAGGGCGACCTCGCCGAGGTACTCATCGACGAGGATGCCCTGGTCGCACGGGTCCAACAGCTCGCTGACGAGATCGGCGCTGACTACGAGGGTCGGCCCGTCCTGTTCGTGGCGGTGCTCAAGGGTGCCGTGATGTTCATGGCCGATCTAGCGCGTGCGATGCCGACCTCGGTCGAGATGGACTTCATGGCGGTGTCCTCGTACGGATACGGCACGAATTCCTCCGGCGTGGTGCGAATCCTGAAGGACCTCGACATCGACATCCGGGACCGCCACGTGGTGTTGGTCGAGGACATCATCGACTCCGGTCTCACACTGTCGTGGCTGTTGCGCAACCTGTCCGCTCGAGGCCCCGCCAGCCTGGAGGTCTGCTCGTTGCTGCGCAAGCGGGAAGCGCTCAAGGTGGATCTCGACATCAAGTACGTGGGGTTCGACATCCCCAATGCCTTCGTTGTGGGCTACGGCCTGGACTACGGCCAGCAGTACCGCAACCTGCGGGTCATCGGCACTCTCGCTCCGCACGTACTCACAGGCAGCGACCGGCACTGACGGCGAAAGCCGAGGCTGCGTCAGCGGGCGTCGACGGTGGTCACCTGAGCGCCGGGACCGCCTTGGCCCAGTTGGGTGTTGTTGCCCATGGGCGGCCCGAGCGTGGCATCGGTCTGGGTGCGTGCTTGGGGGGAGGTCATCGCCCACAACGCGACGATCAGCGCCACGATGGCCACGATCGTCGCCACCTTCGCGGCGACGGACAGTGCCAGAGTCTCGCGATCGGGAGTCGACGTGACCCAGTCGCCCGCCGATCCGTCCCACAGGCTGCTCATCGTCACCACCGCCCCTGTCTGGTAGGCATCGCCCGCTGCCCTCAGTGTGTTGCTAGTGCAACCCCTATTTCCCGGTGAACGGCGCAATGTCCGGGTTGCCTGTGACGGTTCATCCGAAGGGGGGAACCGGCGAGGGCCGCAGCAGGTGGGTCACCCCCTGCGTCCGATGATCAGGTCGGCGACCAGGCCGGTCCATCCGGTCTGGTGGTCGGCCCCCAGTCCCGCACCGTTGTCGCCGTCGAAGTACTCGTTGAACGCGACGTGTTCGTCCCAGCCCGGCGAGTCCAGGATCGGGTAGCGCCGGTGCGCCGGTCTACGGCCGTCGGCATCGGGAAGGAACAGCGAGATCAGTCGTCGGCGCAGTTCGTCGGCAACCTGCTGCAGGTTCATCTGCACGCCGCTGCCGGTCGGGCACTCGATCGTGAAGTCGTCGCCGAGGTACATGTAGTACCGCTCGAGTGACTCGATGACCAGGTGATTGATGGGGAACCACACCGGACCGCGCCAGTTGGAGTTGCCGCCGTACATGGCGGTTCGTGACTCGGCGGGTTCATAGTCGATCGTGTACTCGGTGCCGTCGATCTTGAGCGAGAACGGCTGCTTCTCGTGTCGCTTCGACAGCGAGCGCAAGCCGTAGGGCGACAGCATCGACTGCTCGTCGAGGGCATCGGCGAGCACCCGCTCGAGTCGTTCCGGGTCGACCACGGTGAGCAGTATCCGCCAATGGCCGTGGTCGGCGTCCCAGTGCGTCGACACGAATCCGGAACGTCCCATGTCGGCCTCGGCCACGTTGCGCTTGCTCATGAATTTGAAGAAGCGGCGCCGCAACTTCTGCGCTTGTTCCAGGTGGGCCACTCCCGGGATGTAGGCAGCGGCCAGCACGGGGATCAGGCCCACAATGCTGCGGACCCGCAGCGGTTCGCGGTGACCGTCGGGCATGACGAGTTGGTCGTAGAAGAAGCCGTCCGTGGGATCCCACATGTTCACCTCGGCCATGCCGTCGGTGATCGCGGCGAAGTGCTCCAGGAACTTCAACGCCATGTCGCCGTAGGTGGAGTCGTGCTCGGCCAACCGCAGCGTCATACGCAGCATGGACAGGCAGTAGAAGGCCATCCAGGACGTTCCGTCGGCTTGTTCCAGGCGCGCCCCCGCAGGGACATTCGAGCGGTCGATGGGCCCGATGTTGTCCAGCCCCAGGAAGCCCCCCTCGAACACGTTGTTGCCTTCGCGGTCCACCCGGTTGATCCACCAGGTGAAGTTGACCAGGAGTTTGTGGAAGACCTTCTCCAGGAAGTCGAAGTCCCAGCCCCCGTCGATTTCGAACACCCGGATCGCGGCCCACGCGTGCACCGGGGGGTTGCGGTCGTCGAAGTTCCACTCATAGGCGGGGATCGCGCCGTTCGGGTGCATGTACCACTCCCGCAGCATCAGCAGCAGCTGGTACTTGGCGTACAGCGAATCGACGTGGGCGAACACCACCGTGTGGAACGCCAGGTCCCATGCGGCGAACCAGGGGTACTCCCAGGGGTCCGGCATCGAGATCACGTCGTAGCAGTCCACATTGCGCCACGAGGTGTTGCGGATGAGTTTGTGTTCGGGCGGCGGGGGTGGTTCGTCGGGGTCGCCGTCCAGCCACAGTCGCACGTTGTAGCGGTAGAACTGCTTGCCCCAGATCATGCCGGCGAACGCGCGCCGCATGATGGCCTTCTCGGCGTCATCGATATCGGCTGGGGCAATCGAGTCGTAGAACTCGTCGGCCTCGGCCAGCCGCTGGTCGAACAACTTGCCGAAGCCGTGGACGGACATCGGGTGATGGTCGGGGTGTTCCGGTGACTCGGCGGCCAGGCGCAGTCGGAACTCCACGGTTTCGCCCGGTGCCACCTCGGTCTCGTACCACCAGGCGGCCTTGGTGCCGGTGCGGTTCGGGTTGACGGTCGGGGCGCCGGACACGACGTGGTCGTTGATCCCGTCCTTGGGGAAGTTGGATTTGTTCGCCGTTCCCCACAGGGCCTGTTCGTTGGATGAGTTGTCGCAGAACAACGGGGTGGGTTGGACTCCGGAGTCCGTCGCAGCCGCCTGGAACCGGTACACCCCGGCGCGCCAGTGTTGCGCCACGATCGTGCCGGGGGTCAGCGCCATCGGTTGGTGCCACAACTGGGGGAGTACGGACTTGCGGCCCCACTCCCAGGTGTTGCGGAACCACAGGTGCGGCATGACGTGGATCGTGTCCTTGTCGGGACCCCGGTTCGTCACGCGGATCCGGATCCCGATGTCCGTGGGGCTGGCCTTGGCGTAGTCGACGTCGACCGCCCAGTACCGGTTGTCGTCGAAGATCCCGGTGTCCACGAGTTCGTACTCGGGTTCGGTGCGGGACCGCTGCTGATTCGTCTCGACGAGGTCCTGGTACGGGAACGCGGCCTGGGGGTAGTGGTAGCGCCACGACAGCCACGAGTGGCTGGGGGTCGCATCGGCGAACCACCAGTTCTCCTTCACGTCCTCGCCGTGGTTGCCCTGGGGACCACCAAGCCCGAACATCCGCTCCTTGATGTGGTCATCGCGGCCGTTCCACAGCGCTAGGCCCAGGCACAGGTCCTGACGCAGGTCCGACAGTCCGGCCATGCCGTCCTCGTTCCAGCGGTAGGCGCGCTTGCGGGCGTGGTCGTAGGGGAAGAAGTCCCACGCGTCACCGGTGGCGCTGTAGTCCTCGCGGACCGTCCCCCAGGCGCGTTCGGACAGGTACGGTCCCCACTGGTACCACGGCCCTGCTTCTTCGGGGCCCTCGTCGAGGCGACCGACCTCGTCCATCCGTGCGGCTTCGCCGGTGCGCTGGGGGCTGTCTGGGGGACGCGGTGAACCGAAGAACGGCTCCGGGTGGTCAGTCATGCAGTGAAGCGTGCCCGAATCGCCTCACCCATGCGAGGTGTGCGGATGGGACGGGCCGGGGGGCTTGGGCTTGCGTTGATTTGCCCGAATTGCGGGGGCTTGTGCCGACCTGATGCCCAGCGATCACCTCGCATGGTGCGGAGAGCATCGCTAGCGTCAAGACAACCAACTACAAGGAGGCGGCACCACATGGCCGGAATCCAAGACATGCTCGGCGGACTCATGGGCAGCGGCGGGCAGATCCCGGCCGACCTGCAGAAGCTGGCCGAGCCGATCCTTCAGATGATCCAGCAGAACGGTGGTCTGCAGCAGATCCTCGGTCAGTTGCAGAACAGCCCCATCGGCGAGCAGGTCAACTCCTGGCTCGGGACGGGCGCCAATGAGGCCGTCTCACCCGATCAGGTCGCCGAGGCCATGCCGAATGCGGTCGAGGACCTGGCGAGCAAGACGGGAATGTCCGCTGAGCAGGTGTCCAGCAGCATCTCTGAGTTGCTGCCCAACCTGGTCGACAAGCTCAGCCCCGGTGGCCAGCTGCCCGGCGCTGACCAGCTCGGTGACGTGCTCAAGCAGATCCCCGGTGGTGACCAACTGTCCGGCATGCTGGGCGGCCTCCTGGGCGGCAAGTGATCTGACGCCGCGGCTGATCCGATCAGTCGCAGCTGGCGAAAGGGCGTCCCGGTGTTGCCCGGGGCGCCCTTTCGCGTGCCGCCCGACGGTGATCTCGTGGTCATGTTCACGCTTGGCGTAGCCGAATGGGGCTGCTTACGGGAACGCCTGGACGGTCACGGCGTTAGCATCCTTGAAACCGCCCGAATCCCCAGGAGCGTGAACGATGTTCGAACGGTTTACCGACCGCGCCCGACGGGTTGTGGTGCTGGCCCAAGAAGAGGCCCGCATGCTGAACCACAACTACATCGGTACGGAACACATCCTGCTCGGGCTCATCCACGAAGGCGAAGGCGTTGCGGCCAAGGCCCTGGAGAGCCTGGGGATCTCGCTCGAGGCGGTGCGCTCCCAGGTCGAGGAGATCATCGGGCAAGGCCAGCAGGCGCCGTCCGGTCACATCCCCTTCACCCCACGAGCCAAGAAGGTCCTCGAGCTGTCGCTGCGCGAGGCGCTGCAGTTGGGCCACAACTACATCGGTACCGAGCACATCCTGCTCGGCCTCATCCGCGAGGGCGAGGGCGTCGCGGCTCAGGTCCTGGTCAAGTTGGGTGCCGACCTGGGGCGCGTCCGCCAGCAGGTCATCCAGTTGCTGTCCGGGTACCAGGGCAAGGAGCCGGCGACGGCCGGTGGCCCGCAGGAGGGCACCCCGTCGGGTTCACTGGTCCTCGATCAGTTCGGTCGCAACCTCACCCAAGCCGCTCGAGAAGGGGCACTCGACCCAGTGATCGGCCGGGACAAGGAGATCGAGCGGGTCATGCAGGTGCTGTCCCGGCGTACCAAGAACAACCCGGTGCTGATCGGTGAGCCCGGTGTGGGCAAGACCGCAGTGGTCGAGTCGCTCGCGCAGAAGATCATCACCGGCGACGTGCCGGACACGCTGCGCGACAAGCAGCTGTACACGCTGGACCTCGGTGCCCTGGTTGCCGGCAGCCGGTACCGCGGTGATTTCGAGGAACGCCTGAAGAAGGTGCTCAAGGAGATCCGTACGCGCGGCGACATCATCCTGTTCATCGACGAGATGCACACGTTGGTCGGTGCGGGTGCCGCTGAGGGCGCTATCGACGCCGCGAGCATCCTGAAGCCGATGCTGGCCCGCGGCGAACTGCAGACGATCGGCGCGACGACGCTCGACGAGTACCGCAAATACGTCGAGAAGGACGCGGCCTTGGAGCGCCGCTTCGCTCCGATCCAGGTCCCGGCACCGGATGTCGACATGACCGTGCAGATCCTGCGTGGGCTGCGGGACCGCTACGAGAGTCACCACAAGGTGACGATCACCGACGCCGCCCTGGCTGCGGCTGCGCGCCTGTCGGACCGCTACATCAGCGACCGGCAGTTGCCCGACAAGGCGATCGACCTGATCGACGAAGCGGGCTCGCGGCTGCGGATCCGTCGTATGACTGCGCCGCCGGACCTGCGTGAGTTCGACGACCGTATCGCCGACGTCCGCAAGGAGAAGGAGTCCGCGATCGACGCGCAGGACTTTGAGACTGCGGCGAATCTACGCGACAGCGAAAAGACCCTGATCGCCGAGAAGGCACAGCGGGAACGTGAATGGAAGGCCGGCGACATGGATGTCGTGGCCGAGGTGGATGAGCAGTTGATCGCCGAGGTTCTGGCGCTCATGACCGGGATCCCGGTCATGGACCTGTCCGAGGATGACACCGCTCGACTGCTGCGTATGGAGGACGAACTGCACCGCCGGGTCATCGGCCAGGAGCAGGCGGTCAAGGCGTTGTCCAAGTCGATCCGCCGCACCCGCGCGGGCCTCAAGGACCCCAAGCGTCCGTCCGGTTCGTTCATCTTCGCCGGCCCATCCGGTGTGGGTAAAACCGAGCTGTCCAAGACGTTGGCGGAGTTCCTGTTCGGTGACGAGGACAGCCTGATCGCGCTGGACATGTCGGAGTACTCCGAGAAGCACACCGCCTCTCGACTGTTCGGCTCACCCCCCGGGTACGTCGGCTACGAAGAGGGCGGTCAGCTGACCGAGAAGGTCCGCCGCAAGCCGTTCTCGGTGGTGCTGTTCGACGAGATCGAGAAGGCACACCCGGACATCTTCAACTCGCTGTTGCAGGTGCTCGAAGAGGGCCGGCTCACCGACGCGCAGGGCCGTGCCGTCGACTTCAAGAACACCGTGATCATCATGACCACGAACCTGGGATCGCGCGACGTGAACAAGTCGCTCGGGTTCGCGCCCGTGGACGACGACGTCGGCGCCTACGAGCGGATGAAGGCCAAGGTGCAGATGGAGCTCAAGCAGCACTTCCGCCCCGAGTTCCTCAACCGCATCGATGACACGATCGTGTTCCACCAGCTCACGCGCAACGAGATCATCCAGATCGTGGACCTGATGGCCGCCAAGTTGGACGAGCGCCTTGCCGAGCGGGACATGAGCATCGAATTCACGACGGCTGCCAAGCAACTGCTGGCCGAGCGTGGCTACGACCCGGTGTTGGGTGCTCGTCCGTTGCGACGCACCATCCAACGGGAGATCGAGGACGCCCTGAGCGAGAAGATCTTGTTCGGGGAGTTGCCGACGCACAGCATCGTCGTGGTGGACGTGACGGGTGCGGGTGACGATGCGGACTTCACGTTCGTGTCCCAGCCCAAGGCCGACCTGCCCGATGCCCCCCCGCCGATCGAGACCGCCGAATCCGAGTGACCGCCGCCCGGGCCGTCACACGCCGGAACGCCTGCGGTGACGGCCAGTCCGGTTCGTGGGATCCGGTTCTGGACGCCATCACCGACTGGTTCGACGCGAATGAGCGGACGCTGCCGTGGCGCGTGGAACCCCGCGACCCCTGGGCTGTCCTCGTGAGTGAGGTCATGCTTCAGCAGACCCCCGTGCGTCGGGTGATTCCGGTGTACGAGGCGTGGCTGCGTCGCTGGCCCACCGCGGCGGATCTGGCCGGGGAGCCACCCGGTGAGGCGGTCCGAATGTGGGGACGCCTGGGATACCCACGTCGCGCGCTGCGACTGCACGCCGCCGCGACGGCCGTTGTGACTGACCATGACGGCGCACTGCCGATGTCCTACGACGAACTGCTCTCCCTGCCGGGGATCGGCGATTACACCGCGGCCGCGGTGCTGGCATTCGCGCACAAACAGCGGATCCCGGTCCTGGATACGAACGTGCGGCGGGTCCTCGCACGCATCGGGAGTGGCATTGCGTTGCCGGCGTCCAGCGGACCGACCCGGTCGGAACGCGATCTGCTCACCGAGGCATTACCCGAGGTGCCCCATGTCGCCGCACGGGTGAGTGAGGCGTTTATGGAGTTCGGCGCCCTGGTGTGCACGGCTCAGGCCCCCGACTGCGAGGGATGTCCCGTGGCGGGGGAGTGCGCGTGGCGGAGCACCGGACACCCCCGCACGGCCACATCCTCGCGAGCACAGCCTCGGTTCGACGGTTCCGACCGGCAGGTGCGCGGACTGATCCTGGCGCTGCTTCGGGACGCCCCCGGACCAGTCCCCCAGTCGCAGATCGATGAGGTGTGGCCGCACTCAGAGCAGCGTGACAGGGCACAGGCGTCGCTGGCTGCGGACGGACTGCTCGTGATAATTGACGGTCGGGTGACGCTGCCCTGACGCGCACGGTGGGAGCAGACGGGAATGGGGCCGTCGATGGCGGCTGGAGTGCCGCCTGAGGGCACCGATGTGAGTGGGGACACGCGCCCCAGGGCAGTGCAGTGCACGGGGGACCCGGTGCGGGCGTTTACCGTTGTCTCGTGAGTTCGGTGATGAAGCCCGTCGGGCCAGAAGAACCCCAGGTGTACTGGAAGCGCCGAGCCCT
>CAZCRC010000074.1:0-8985 GCA_964500995.1 uncultured Actinomycetes bacterium | reverse complement strand
AACTCGTCGACCAAGCCCTCAGGAGTGATGCTGTGACCGTCGGACGATTCGCCCGGCAGCGTCGACAGGGAACCCTCGACCTCGCGCCACACACTTCCGACGGCGATGCCGAAGACGCCCTGACCACCACGGACCAGGTCGATGACGTCCGTTTCGCTGCGGCACTCGTAGATGCTGGCCCCGTCACTCATGAGGGTGATCTGCGCCAGATCGGTGTCCCCCCGGTCGTTGAGGTGCTTGACGGCGGCCCGGATGTTGGGCAGGGAGACCCCGGTGTCGATGAGTCGCTTGACGATACGCAGGACCAGGATGTCGCGGAATGAGTACAGCCGCTGGGATCCCGAGCCACTCGCGGTCCGGATTGACGGCTCGACAAGGCCGGTGCGCGCCCAATAGTCCAGTTGTCGGTAGGTGATGTCAGCGGCGGAACATGCGATGGGGCCGCGGTAACCGATGTCCTCGGGCAGGGGCCGCAGGTCGCGGTCGTCGAACAGGGTGTCCTGAACGTCGTGGGGATTGTCCGGAGCCGGTGTCCCTGGCTCTGTTCCGTCGCCCACGGTGCCTCCCTGTACTGAGTCTCGACCGTTGGTCGAGGCTGCCCCGCGCCCGGAAAGTCACCAACGTGACAAGGCCCGTTCTCGGGGAAGTCTCAAGTCTATGCCCGGACGCTAGATGAGGCGCCCATTCAGGTCAACGACATCGGGTGGGACACGCCGCGTCAACTCGGATTGTCGAAGTCTTCGGGGGTGACGTGGTCCAGGAACTCCCGGAACTTCTCCACTTCCTGCTCGGGGTCGGCGTCAGTGTCGGTCGTGGGGCCCGTGGTGTCGGTGCCGCTGGTTGACTCGGTGTCGTCGATCTCGATCGCGGCTTCGTCGAGCAGGTCAGGGGCGGCGAGGACGGGGGAACCAGTGCGCAGCGCGATGGCGATGGCGTCACTGGGCCGGGCGGAGACCTCGTGGCCCGAGGCGAACTGCAGGGTGGCGAAGAAGACCCCCTCGTCGAGGTGAGTGATGTGGACCTCGGTGAGTTGTTCGTCCAGGGCGTCGAGGATGTCTTTGATCAGATCGTGGGTCATGGGTCGAGGCGGTGTCACGCCCTCTTGCGCGAATGCGATTGCGGTGGCTTCGACGGTTCCGACCCAGATGGGGAGGTAGCGGGAACTGCCCACTTCCCGGAGCAGGACGACAGGCTGGTTGGACGGCATCTCCAACCGGACTCCGACCACTTCCAACGGCTGCACGATGTCACTGTAGCCCCGTGACTGGCGTTCGGCGATGCTCAGCGGTTGCGCTGCCGCGGCCGGTGCCCTGACTGCGGGGTCTGTCGATTCAAGTCGGCGACGACGAGCCAGTAGTGGGCGTCGCTCAGGGCGTCCAGCATGCGGCCGACCGAGTCTGCCCGCTGCTCCCCCTCGAGGTGACCGACGACGGTCCCGATCAGGTACGACTCCCGCGAGGCGGTGTTCTTCGCCTGACGCATGTGGCGGTGGTCGACGCCGAATCCCACCAGGACGGCGTAAGCGCGACAGATCTGCAGGTCCGCCCCGGTCAGGCGCCCGGCCGGGTCGACCGTGATCACCCCCGCCTCGATCAGGTCGTCCACTTGGGCATCGCTCAGTCCGCTCAACCCGCCGGCCTCGGACCGGGAGACGAAGGATTTGGGGTCGACCGTCGGCGCGCGCTGGTCAGCGGGACCAGGGGCGCCGAAGGGCAGGCTCGGCTGTTCCGGTTCCCGCCGCTCCGGTGCATTCTGAACCTCAACCACAGGTCGAGGTTCGACCACGTCACGAAGGGTTCCGGCCGCCAGATGCTCCGCGATGACCTTCAGCGGCAGGTAGTGGTCCCGCTGGGCGAGCAGGACCAGGCGCAACTGGGCGACGTCGTCGTCGGAGTACCGGCGGTACCCGGACTTCGCCCGCTGTGGCGAGATCAGGCCCTCTCCTTCGAGGAAGCGGATCTTGGAGATGGAGATGTCCGGGAACTCCCGGTTGAGCTGGGTCAGGACCTCGCCGATCGTGATCCATTCCCGGTCACTGTGTGACGCCATGGCGCTCATGCGACGGGGGCCTGCGCGAAGATGAAGCGGTACTTGCCGATCTGGACCTCGTCGCCAGTGGTGAGCACCTGGGTGTCGATGAGGTTCTTGTTGACGTAGGACCCGTTCAGGCTTCCGACATCGGACAGTGTCCACCCGGTCTCGGATCGCTTGAGTTCCGCGTGGCGTCGGCTCACGGTCACGTCGTCCAGGAAGATGGTGGAGTCCGACCCCCGGCCGACTGTCACCAGCGGTTGCTTGAGTTCGAACCGTGTGCCCTGCTCCGGACCCCGGTGGATGACCAGGACCGCGTCGCCGGGCCCGAGGCCCCGGAACAGTTCCGGGTCGACGGGGGGAAGGGGTCCGGTTTCGTCCACGGCGTGCATGGACGTGGTGTCGCCGGTGGCGAGGGCGGCGCCACACGAACTGCAGAAGCGGCTGTTCGGAAGAACGGGCTGATGACATGTCGGGCAGAGTCGCAGTTCGATGTTCGCGGTCAACTCCGCCGGGGTCTCCGGCACCGACGGATCACTCATAGTTGACTCTCCCACCCCGCCGGCCTCCCCACGAGACCGACTTCGCCTGACTGGAACCCCACCTGCACAGGTCGTGACCTGCATCACGCACTGCCGTGACCCTAGGTTAGCCCGTGGGCAGGGTCAACCCCGACTTCAGGTTGAGCCACGGGCGCGTCGCCCCGGCGAGATTGCGCGTCAGAGCGCTGCGAGATGGGCCTCGTAGCCGGGTGCGTCCAGGAACTCGGGCGTCGCGCTTCCGTTGGTGTCCACCTCGATGAGCCACCCCGCGCCGTACGGGTCGGTGTTGATGACGCCCGGCTCGTCGTCGAGGCTGTCATTGCGGCCCGTGACGGTGCCCGAGACAGGGGCGAACACGTCACTGACGGACTTCGTGGATTCGACCTCGCCGCAGGGCTCGCCGGCGGTGAGTTGCTGGCCGACCTCGGGCAGGCTCACGAAGACGATGTCGCCGAGGGCGTCTTGCGCGAAATCGGTAATGCCGAATCGGACGATGGCGCCATCGGTCCGGACCCATTCGTGTTCGGTCGTGTACTTCAGTTCTGGCGGATTCACGCGGTGACTCCTCGTGCGTCGGGTGCGGGTCCGATCCTGCCATGTGCGGCAAGGCGCGGTGCGATCGGCCAGGCTCGGTCGATCATGTGAGCGCCGCCTGGATGCGACCGGTCCACACGGCCAGGAGTTCCTCGGCGTCCGCCTGGTCCTCGCCTTCGGCCCACAGGTGGGTGATCGCTTCGGTGGCGTCGGTGGCGATGAACACCCAGCGACGGGTGCCGTAGACCACTCGGACGCCGGCGAAGTCATCCAGAATCAGCGGGGCGTCCGATTGCTCCCTGGCCAACCGCATCACCATCCCCTTCTGGGCCCATGGGGTGATCACGTCGGTGCTCACGACGAACGACGCGGGGATCCGCTCGTCGATCGCCGACAGGGTCAACCGGGTGCGGGCGACCAGTCCCAGCAGGCGGATGAAGGCGGCGAACGGATCGAGGTGGCGACTCACGGCCGGAATGATGAACCCGCCCTCGCCGTCGGCTCCCAGCGCGATGCTGGTCTCTGCCACCCGGGCGGACAGTTCGGCTTCGCCCGGGGCCGTCCAGACCACGTCCGCGCCGTGGTAGCGAGTCACCTGTTCCGCCACCCGGGTCGTGGTCACCGGCAGGGCCACGTCACCATGCACCTCAGCGCACACGAGGTCGGCCACGATCAGTGCCGCCCGATCGTCGGCAACGATCCGCCCGGTTTCGTCGATCAGGCTCAGCCGTTCACCTGCGGGATCGAATCGCACGCCGAAATCGGCGCGGGACGTGGCGACCAATCCGGCCAGATTGGTCAGCGACTTGGCCCGGTCGTCCCCGGTGTCGGTCGGACGCCCCTCGTCGAGCCAGTTGTTCACGGACAGGACCTCGACGCCGAGCCGACCGATCACCGTGGGCAGGACCAGCGCGGCGGCTCCACCGCCGGTGTCGACGACCACCCGAAGTGATGAGTGATCGAGGCCATCGACAGTGATCGCACTCAGAACGTTGTTCGCGTAGTCCTCGGCGACGCGATGGGGCACCACCACGTCCCCGAAGTCAGCCGGCGATGGTCGCCGGAATTCCCGGGTCAGATAGCCCCGCTCGATGAGCCGCCGGGTCGCGGTGCTCACGTCGGTGCCACGCGCATCGAGGACCAGCAGGTCCATCGAGTCGGGTTTTCCGGGAGTGGTCCGCAGCACCATGCCCGCGGCGGAGTTGTTGGCGGTGTCCGCGCGAACGATGGGAACCGCGGCGGTCCGAAGGTCTCGGACATTCATGCCACTGGCCGTCAGGGCTCCGGTGATGGCTCGGTTGAAGGCGCGCGCGGCGCGGGAGTGATCACGCCCCACGGTGACGACGGAGCCTTTGGGCAAGGTCGAGGCCAATGCGGAAGCCAGGGCGACGGCACGGTCGGTGGTGAGTTCCACGTTGATCAGCCCCGTCACCCCGTGGGGTCCGAGGATGTGTTTGCGGGTCTTGGCCTCCCACACCACCGACTCCTGCACGACGGTGCCGGCGTCCACCGTCTTGCCGGGGTAGATGAGGACGTCCGCAGCAACGGTGGACTCCTCGCCCAAGGTGCAGTCGTCGGCAACCACGGCGCCCTCGTCGACCCGGCAGCCGCGCAGCAGTTGGGTCCCGCGCCCAATGATGGCGCCACGCAGTTCGGCACCCATCCCGATCCGGCAACTGTCCAAGACGACGCAGTGGTCGATCCGGGCGGACTGCTGAATGACTGTGTTTCCGCCGATGACGCTCGCCGGTCCGACTTGGGCACCCCCGGCGATCCGGGTGAAGGGTCCGACGAACACCGGCGCGCGCAACTCCACTGCGGGGTCGACCTCGACGCCTTCCCCCAGCCATACGCCAGGCCGTACCTCGAACCCGGGCGGCGGCGAACCCACGGCCCCGGTGAGGACGTCCTGCTGAACGCGCAGGTAGGCGTCCAGCGAGCCGACGTCCTGCCAATACCCGGTGGTCACGTGACCCATGACCAGGCTGCCCTGTTCCAGCAGAGCGGGGATGACGTCCTCGGACCAGTCCACGGACTGGTCAGTGGGGATCAGGTCCAGGACGGAGGGGTCCACACAGTAGATTCCGGTGTTCACGCGGTCGCTGACCACATCCCCCCAGCCAGGCTTCTCCACCAGACGTTCGAGACGGCCGTCGGGGCCGAGGACCGCGACCCCGAACTCTCGGGGGTCGTCCTGTGGACTCAGCAGGACGCTCAGCACCGCACCCGATTCGTGGTGTCGCCGCACGAACTCGGACAGGTCCACCGACGTCATGGCGTCCCCGGACAGGACCAGGAAGGGCTCGTCGCGCAGCACCGACTCTGCTGCCTTGACGCTGCCAGCCGTGCCCAGCGGTTGGGTCTCGGTGGCGTAGCTGAGATCGACGCCGAAGTCGGAGCCATCACCGAAGTAGTCCCTGATCTGACCTGCCTGGAACTGCACGGTCGCGACCAGATCGGTGATGCCGTGCGAGGCCAGCAGGTCGAGGGTGTGTGCCATCAGCGGACGCCCGACCACCGGGAGCAGCGGTTTGGGCAGGTTCGTCGTGAGGGGACGCATCCGCAGGCCCTGGCCCCCCGCCATCAGCACTGCCCGCACGCCACTACCCCCTGACTGGGTTGTCGCGGAAGACCCGCCGGGCCTGCTCCAGGTACAACAGCGCTGCGTACCAGTACAGCCCGGTGCCCCAAATGGCGAAGGCCCAACCGATCACACTCGCTACGAGTCCCAGGGTTCCGTCCGCATCACCGAGAAGCAAGAGGGGGAACGCATACAACAGGCAGAGAGTGGCCGCCTTGCCCAGGAAATGCACGGGCAAGCCCACGAGGCCGCGCTTCTTGAGAGCGGGCAGGAGGGCGGCGAGCATCAGATCGCGGGCCACGAGCAGGCCGACGAGCCACCAGGGGATGATGCCGCGCAGCGCCAACCCGAGCAGGGCTGCCGCGATGTAGAGCCGGTCGGCCACCGGGTCCAGGATCTGGCCCAGCCGCGAGATCTGGCCTGTGGCGCGAGCGATCTTGCCGTCGGCCCAGTCGGAGATTCCGGACAGCACCAGCACGACCAGGGCCCAGCCGTCAGCCTGCGGCACGAGGATGAGCCACAGGAAGACCGGCACACCCAGCAGTCGGACAAAACTGATGATGTTGGGCAGCGTCAGGATCCGGTCGGTCTGGACGTCGGTCTCTTGAACCTTCACGAGGGATCGGCCGGTGGTCGCAACCATCCTTCGGGCACATCGGGGGGATCGTCGGTCGTGGCCTGCGGGCCCGAGTCGCTGAGCGGTGGTGTGGTTGCCGGCTCGGTGGCCTCGGTCGCGGCGACCGGAGCGGCCGTGGCCGCCGGGGCGCTGGGTGTGGTGTCCGACTCTCCTCCGGAGGGGTCCGAGTCGGCCGCGGAGCGACGCCGCATGAGCATCACGCCGACCCCCGCCAGCACCACGCCGAGAATGCCCACCGCGACCGACAGGGGGAAGACGACGGGCGAGGTGTAGCCGATCACGATCTGCGCCCGCAAGTCGGGCGACCCGTCGGCGTGCATGACGACGAAGGTGGCACTTCCCGTGCTGGTGCTGAAGTCAACTGAGGGTGCGTTACCGGTCTGGCGCGCGAACCAGATCTGCTCGTCGGTGGGGATTCCGGGGTTTCTGGTCCCGGGGATCGACAGGGACTGCCACTGGTCCCCCTCTTGGCGTACGGCCTGGAAGGGCGCACCGGCCAGGTACTCGTCCACATCCGCACGGGACCCGATGCCCACAAACAGGCGCTCCGGGCCAGCCGACTCGGCTCCCAGGGTGGGGGTTCCGAGCAGGTCGCTGCCTGGGAATCCGGCACTCACCGCGACGACGTCCGCCACCAGTGCGTATCCCTGCGGGGTGGTCTCCAACGGCGTACTCGTCGAGGTCAGGGTGCCGGACGGTCCGAATGTGGCGGCGGCGAGTGCCCCGGCGATCGCGAGGACGATGCCGACGACGAGCAGAATGCCGCCGAGAACCGTCTTGCTCACAGCCATTCCTCCTGAAAAGACGAGACACGACACCCTACCCGCGATGCCGCGCGCAACAGGTCAGTCCGGGAAGGTGGCTGGGTGCGTGTTGGCTCGGACCCACCCGATCGCCGTCGTGGTCACCGACACGGAACTGTGATGTGACCTTCGCCACCTTGTCAGCGGTGAATCGCCGATATGTCTCGCTAATGTCGCAGAACTGTTTGCATTGCTCGCCGATCTCAGTGATGGTGACCCGGTTGCCAGAACGATCAGATGAGGACGAATGAGCATGCGGGTGCACCTGACTGTGGCGGCGATCGCGCTAGCCGTACCGATGGCGCTGGTGGCGCCGGGAGCCCAGGCTGCCGAGGGCAAGAGGGTGCCGGTGCCTACGGTCCAGACCGAGACCGTTCAGAAGACCAAGAGCGCCGCCGTTGTTCCGCTGACCCGCAACATGCGGTTCGCGGACTACCCCACCGCAGACATCCGTACTCGCGACTCCAAGTGGACCGGTTTCGAGTTGCGGCATCCGCGCGGTGGCCGCCTGTATCCCACGGTGACCCGCTGGGCCAACCTCGTCCTGGCCGTCATGGGTGAGCTTCGGATTCGCGCGAAGTTCCTGCCCGGCATCCTGGCGCAGATCCAGCAGGAGTCCAGCGGCAACCCTTACGCGATCAACATGTGGGACAGCAACGCCTCGCGTGGCACTCCGTCCAAGGGGCTGTTGCAGGTCATTCTGCCCACGTACCGGGCGTACGCGAAGCCGGGATTCAAGTCCTCCCACTACCAGACCGTGCCGTACACGAACATCTGGGCCGCGTTGAACTACGTCATCAATCGGTACGGGCGCGGCAAGTTCGCCAGCTGGAACCGCGGCTACAACCAGGGCTACTGAACCGGCGGCTGCCCCTGCTGCCCAACGGAGTTGTCGCGGCGGCCGTGGGGGTCGGAGGCGGGTGATCCGTCCTCGGTGAAGCTCGTGAAGCCCGTGAACAGGTCCTCGACCTCGGCGTTGTCCACGGGCGCCGAATCCCACAGGTCGCTACTGTCCGTGGTGCCGTTGCGCTCGGCGAACCAGGTCGCGGCGGCGAGGAGTCCGAAGACGATCGCCAACACCGCGAACCCACCGGCGAAGATGACCTGAGTCAACGGGCTAGGCACCAGGAGGCTCAGCAACATCAGCACGAATGCCGTTGCCGCGCCGGTGCCGAACACCCGGATGCGGCTGGTGGTGACCCACTCCCGCGCTTGCTGCACGGTGGTGGCTACTGACGAGGACGTGCGATTGTCGGTGCTGGGGTCGGAAGTCTGCATGCTGCCAGTGTGCGCCCCGTCAGCGGGCCGGAAACCTCGCCCCAGCGATTCCCCGCGTCACAGTCCGATGACGGTGGCGGCTCAGCCGGTGGCCCCTGACCCGGGTCGGGTGATGAGTAGGTCGCTGACGACGCCGGCGTGGTCGGAGTCCCAGTAGCCGTTGTGCTTGTTGCGGCCCGTCACCCACGATCGCAGCCGCTGCACCCGGTCCGGGGTCGGCGTCAGGATCTGGTCGACACGGTGATCGAAGTCCTTCTTGCTGCCCCCGGTCTTGAGATCGTAGGACCCTTCGATGCAGCAACTCATCGGATGCCGGGTGCCCACACTGCGGTAGCCGTTGCGCTTCATGACCAGGTACGCCTGCTCATCGCCCGGAACCAGTCCGGGATAGTCGGAGTTGAAGTCCCCCACCGTCACTCCGGGAATCGCCGTCGTCTTGGTCTTGTCCACCAGCTCCTGAGCCTGTCGGGCCCGGATACTGGGCCGGTCCTCACGACTGTCGAAGGCCTCGAGGTGGACGTTGGTGAACCGGAACCAGGGACTGTTGCGGACCTTGACCTTGATCGATTGCCAGCCCCG
>CAZCRC010000073.1:0-9020 GCA_964500995.1 uncultured Actinomycetes bacterium | reverse complement strand
ATCCACCCGCTCACCACCGCCGACGTCGCGTCCGCGATCGTCGCCGAGGTGACCGCTGCTGATCCCGAGCTTCGCCGCAGCCTGCCGGTGGGCGCCGTCGCGGCCCCCAGCGGACTAGCCGACGCCATCGACGCGGCTCGGAAGGACCTGATGGCAGCCCTGGCCGCCATGCCCACCGAGCAGGTCGCCACGCGATTGCTGCGTCAGTTCGCCGTGTCGCCACTTCAGCAACTCGACGCTGCCCGGGATCTCACGCCGAGGTCGGTTGTTCGGCTGCGCGAGGGTCTGCGACCGGCCCTGTCCGACGCTGGTGGTCGGTGCCGACTCACGGCCGGGGGCCGCTTCGTCGAGGCACCTGAAGCCTGCGGTGACGCGCTTCGGGCACTGGCAACCGGTGCTGAAGTGACGGTGCAGGACCTGCCCGGTGTCGAAGACAACATCGCTGTGGCACTGGTCCGCCGCGCCCTGAACGAAGGCATCGTGATCCTCGCGTGAGCACCGACGAGATCGAGTTCCGCTGTGGCGCACACGCCCGTCAGCGCGGTGACACCTTGGCGGGCACCGCATCGCCCGCCACGTCATGGGTGTTGGTGGCTCATCAAGGACCCTGGCCCCGGCGCGCGTTCGAGGACTGTCCTCTGGACCCCGTGGCCGGTCGGGCGATCGCGGAGCGAGCTCGCGCGATCGGCGCACGCCCACTCTTCATCCGGCGCCACGGTCGCCGCCACACCCCGCAGCAGTTCGCCTTCGTGGACGCCCGAACTCGCAGGATCACCTGGCGGCCATACGACACGCTCGCCGACGTCCTGGCTGCGGAGTGGACCGCGGAGTCACCCATGACCGAGGCGCTCTACCTGGCCTGTACCCACGGTCGCCACGACCGCTGCTGCGCAATTGCTGGGCGCCCCGTCGCTGCTCAACTGGAGGGCATCCGACCGGAGCAGACGTGGGAATGCTCGCATTTGGGCGGCGACCGTTTCGCCGGAAACGTCGTGGTCCTGCCGTTCGGGGCGACCTACGGTTTCGTCAATCCGTTGGATGTTCCGGCGCTCATCGCGGCGAGCGAGCGCGACGAGGTGTACTTGCCCTTGCTCCGCGGGTACAGCACGAACACTCCGGCGGAACAGACCGCCCGCATCGCCGCCCAGGAGGCACTGAACCGCCCCGGAGTGGACGACCTGACCGTGGTGTCATCGGAGGTGCTCGCTGCCGGTCGGTGGCGCATCCACCTGGCCGACGCCCACTCCCGCGCCGTCGTGGATGTCGAGCAGCACCGCATCGCCGACGCCCGCGCGACATGCGCACATCAGAACCCCGTCCCGATGCGCGAGATGCGCGCCACCGCGGTGACGAGGGTGACCGCAGAACTGGGAGATACGTGATGGAACTTGCCGCCCCAACCCCAGATCTGCCCTCCAACCCCCAGTTCTCTGGTCCCGCGCAGCGCGCGCAGGATGCCGAGATCAACCGGGAACTGTGGCGCACGGTCAATGCGCAGTACACCGATGGGCAGGCCCCCGACAAGTGGGCAGCCACCGAGATCGGTTGGGGCATCTTCGACATCCCCGAAAGTCAGGTGGAGGTGCTGGGCGACGTCGACGGGCTCGACGTCGTCGAACTGGGTTGTGGGACCGCGTACTTCTCCGCATGGCTCCAACGCCGAGGGGCACGGCCGGTTGCAGTCGACGTCAGCGAGGCGCAACTGGCCAGTGCGCGCCGGTGTCAGCAGGAGTTCGCGCAGTCGTTCCCGCTGATCCAGGCGGACGCGACGGCGGTCCCCTTGCCGGACAACTCCTTCGACGTGGCGCTCAGTGAGTACGGCGCCAGTCTGTGGTGCGATCCAGACGGTTGGATCGGCGAAGCGGCTCGCCTGCTGCGTCCGGGCGGACGCCTCGTGTTCCTGACCAACAGCGTGCTCGTGGCCATGTGTGTCCCGGACGATGAGGGCGTGGCCACGACGATGCTGGCCCGCGGACAGCGCGAAATTCGGCGGATCCGCTGGTCGGACGGCGGGGTGGAGTTCCACGTCGGACACGGCGAACTGATCGCGGTCCTGCGCTCCCACGGCTTTGTCGTGGAGTCCCTGCAGGAGTTGTACGCACCACCCGGCGCACAACAGCACAGCTACTACGAGATCGCCGCGCCCGGTTGGGCCGACCGGTGGCCGGTCGAGGATCTGTGGACCGCGCGGCTGTCCGGGTGACCCTTGACCGGATCTGCGGTAGGACTGAGGTATCCGGCCAGAGGAGACCCGCGTGACGATCCCACCCCTTCCCGACCAGGGCATGACACCGACCGCCATCCTGGCGGCCCTCACCGAATTGCGCAGTGTCGACCTCGACTTCACCAAAGCCACGAGCTACCACTTCGACAGCGGCGAGGAGCAGGTGCGCGAGGTTGCCACAGCCGCAGCGGCCACCGCGTGGGGGCGCAACGGGCTCGACCCCACCGCGTTTCCGAGTGTGGCGGCCATCGAGAACGACCTCGTGGCGGCCGCCATCGAGGTTCATGGCGGCGATGAGCACACCGTCGGGACCGTGACCAGCGGAGGCACCGAATCCTGCATGCTCGCAGTGTTGGGGGCACGGGAACGCTGGCGGGAGCGCCACGGCCGTGACCAGCGACCGGAGTTGCTGTTGCCCGTCACCGCGCACTCCGCGTTCCGCAAGGCGGCTCACCTGTTCGACCTCGACGTGGTCGACGTGCCGATGGACAGCGAGTTCCGAGCCGACCGCGATGCCATGATCGGCCTGATGTCGCCGCGCACGGCGTTGGCTGTGGTCTCTGCCCCCAGTTACGCCCACGGGGTGATCGATCCCGTCCGCGACATCGCCGCTGCCGCCGCCGATCAGGACCTCCTGTGCCACTTGGACCTCTGCATCGGCGGGTGGGTGTTGCCCTTCGTCCTCGCCGACGAGGGGCGTGACCCCGTGGATCTCAGCATTCCGGGAATCACCTCGGCGTCCATGGACCTGCACAAATATGGCTACGCCCCCAAGGGGGCCTCGATCGTTCTGAACGCCAATGCCCGGCTGCGGTCGTACCAGTGGTTCGCCGATGCCGCCTGGCCCGGCTACCCCCTGATCAACAACACGCTGTTGAGCAGCAGATCAGTGGCTCCGGCTGCCGCGGCATGGGCGGTACTGCACCTGCTCGGTCGGCACGGCATGCAGGACCTCGCGCTCAAGGCCCGGGCCGGAACGCTGGAGTTGGCGCGGGGAGTCGAGCAGATCCCGGGGCTGCGCGTCACCGTCGAGCCCGAGGCCACGTTGCTGTCGATCACGGACACCGGCGAACCCACCGGGCCGGATGTCCGGATCGTCGCCGACGAGGCCAAACGGCTGGGGTGGTCGCTGCAGGTCCAACCCGCTCGTGCGGGGGGACCGTCGAACCTGCACCTGTCGGTGTCCGCCGGGATCGCCGGGCGGGTGGACGAACTGCTGGACGTCCTGCGTGCCGCCGCACTGGCCGCGACCGGCAAGGGGCGGGCCGATCCGGACCCGCAGTTGGCCGCAGCCGCGGGCATGATCGACGTCGCCGCGCTGGACGATGCTGCCATTGCGGGGCTGGTACAGCTGGCCGGATTCGGTGGCGACGGCGGGTCAGCTGCGTTGCCCGACGAGATGGCCGGCATCAACGCGCTCATGGAGGCCTCACCACCGGAACTCGTGGAGGTCCTGTTGAAGGCGGTGTTCGCCCAAGTCTTCCGCTGAGGCGGGCGGGTAGGCTGCCCGAATGCGCTGGCGGATCGACATCGTCCCCGCGCCCCTGGTGCAGGCAGCGGGGATCGCGATCCGGCTGACGCGGTGGTGGGCCGCGTATCTGATCACGTTCGGCATCGTCATCGTGGCCGCGCTGCTGATCACCCCGGTTGTCCCGCCGCTTCAGACCTCCGGGATCGGCCTCGTGAGCGCACTCGCGGCAGTCCTGCTGCACGGTGTGGTCCTGCTGCTGCTCTTCGCGTGGATCAAGTGGTACGAACAGCGTCCGGTGCGCTCCGTGGGTTTCGTGGGCCGCATGCAGAAGGCGCAGATGCTGAAGGGCTTCGGGATCGGGGCCGGGGTCTTCGCGTTGGCCACGGTGGTGCTTGCGATCGTGGGTGCCGTCCACCTGACGCCCACCGAGTCCGGTCCGGTGCGGTTCGACGCCCTCCTGCCCGCCCTGATCATGGTGCCACTGTGGCTGTTCATGGCGGCCGCCCAAGAAGCACTCAGTCGCGGGTTCCTGCTGCAGGTGACCGGGCTGCAGTTGGCGGCGTGGACCGCGATCATCGGGCAGTCGGTGTTGTGGGCGATCGTCCGCGCTGCCAGTGCGGGAACCACCGATCTGATGGCACTGCTGAACCTGGTGTGCATCGGGGTTGTTCTGGCGTTCGTGGCGCTTCGTTGGGGTTCACTGTGGCTGGCGTTGGGGCTCCAGGCGGGGTGGTCGTGGTTCGCGACCAGCGTCCTCGGGATTCTGACCGTGGGCGGGCCGGAGCCGCAGTCGATCCTGTCCGTGGTCCCGACGTCGGCGAGCTGGCTCAGTGGTGGCCAGGCCGGGATCGTGGCCAGCCCGGTCGTGACGGTCGCCGTGGTGCTTGGCGGCGTCGTGGCCTACCGCCGCTTGCTGGAGCAGCCGGGGGTCCCGCTCCCCGCCCCGCCACCGCCTGCTTATGACTGAATCCGAAGGAGCGCGACGCTGGAAGCCACTGAATCCATCGACTCGTCCCGTAGGATCACCTCATGCCCAGGCCGCCACAAACCCCCTTCGCCCTGTACGACATCGACCATCTGCTCTCCGACGAGGAGCGCGCGGTCCGCGACACCGTACGTCGGTTCGTGGTCGACCACATCTCCCCCCACATCGCCGAGTGGTTCGAGTCGGGGGACATCCCCGCCCGGGACCTCGCCCGCGAACTGGGGGCCATGGGCCTGCTGGGGATGCACCTTGAGGGCTACGGCTGCGCCGGACTGGGTGCCGTGGATTATGGCCTCGCGTGTCTGGAACTCGAGGCCGGCGACTCCGGCATCCGGTCATTGGTCAGCGTCACGGGGTCGTTGGCGATGTTCGCCATCCACGAGTTCGGATCCGAGGAGCAGAAGCAGGAGTGGCTGCCCCGACTGGCCACTGGCGAGGCACTCGGGTGTTTCGGACTGACCGAGGCGGACTTCGGATCCAACCCGGCTGCCATGCGCACCACCGCCCGCCGGGACGGGGTCGACTGGGTGCTCAACGGCTCCAAGATGTGGATCACCAATGGCAACGTCGCCGACGTCGCAGTCGTGTGGGCACAGACGGACGACGGCATCCGCGGCTTCGTGGTCCCGATGGCCACACCGGGCGTCACCGCGAACCTGATCCACCAGAAACTGTCGCTGCGGGCATCAGTGACGGCGGAGTTGGTGTTCGACTCGGTGCGCCTACCTGCCGACGCGATGTTGCCGGGGGCCCGCGGCCTGAGAGGTCCGCTGTCATGCCTGAACGAGGCTCGTTTTGGCATCGTGTTCGGCACGCTGGGCGCGGGTCGGGACTGTCTGCAGACGGCCATCGACTACGCGATTTCCCGGATCCAGTTCGACCGCCCCATCGCGGGGTTCCAACTGACGCAGCAGAAGTTGGCGGACATGGCAGTACAACTGGGCAACGGCATGCTGCTGGCCATCCACCTGGGGCGACTTAAGGACGCCGGCGTCGTCCGACCCGAGCAGATCAGCGTGGGCAAGCTGAACAACGCACGCACCGCGTTGGGGATCGCACGCGAATCCCGCTCGATCCTGGGCGCCAACGGCGTCACGCTGGAGTACCCGGTGATCCGGCACATGAACAACCTCGAGTCGGTGTTCACGTACGAGGGGACCAACGAGATGCACACCCTGGTCGTCGGCGAGGCCCTCACCGGGATCCCCGCCTACCGCTGATGGGCGCCCTCGACGGACTCGTCGTCGCCGACTTCACGCGCATCCTTGCGGGTCCCTATTGCACCATGTTGCTCGCGGACATGGGCGCCGACGTGATCAAGGTGGAACGCCCTGGCACGGGTGACGAGACCCGCGCGTGGGGCCCACCGTTCGACGATGACGGCAGGGCCACGTACTTCGAGGCGGTCAATCGCAACAAGGTGTCCGTGGCACTCGACCTGTCCGATCCGGCGGACCGGGTGCGGGCGCACGACCTCGCCCGCGGCGCCGACGTCGTCATTGAGAACTTCACGACGGGCACCATGGAGCGGTTCGGCCTGGGGTGGACCGAACTGAGCGCCGATCGGCCCGGCCTGATCTACTGCTCGATCACCGGATTCGGATCGGGAGCGGGCGCGCAGTTGCCGGGCTACGACCTGCTCGCGCAGGCCGTCGGGGGCCTGATGAGTGTGACCGGGCCGGACGAACAGTCGCCCACCAAGGCCGGTGTCGCCGTGACCGACGTGATCACCGGGTTGCACGCCGCGGTGGGAATCTTGGCAGCGCTGCACCACCGGGACCACACCGGTCAGGGGCAACACATCGAGGTCGCCCTGCTGACGTCACTGCTATCCGGGCTCGTGAACCACACCTCGGCGGTGCTGTCCGGCGGAGTCGTGCCGGGAATCACCGGCAACGGCCATCCCTCCATCGTGCCCTACCAGTCCTATGACACCGCCGACCGGAAGATCGTGGTGGCGGTGGGAACCGACCGCCAGTTCCGCGCCCTGGCCGACGTGCTCGGGCGTCCCGACCTGGCGGACGATGCCCGCTTCGTGACCAATCCGGACCGGGTCCGGCACCGTGACGAGCTCAACGTGGCACTGCAGCAGCGCTTGTCCCAACGCACTGCTGGGGAGTGGCTGGTCGAGTTGGCCGACGCCGGCATTCCGGCAGGTCCCATCAATACCGTGGCGGATGCGATCGACCTGGCCGCGACCCTGGGGCTGGACCCGGTGCACGAGATCACCGGTCCCGACCGTGTCACCCCCTTCCGGACGATCGCGCACCCGATCCGGTTCTCGGCGACACCAGCTCGCTACGACACGCCTCCCCCGCCCGCACCTGCGTCATGACGACGCCGGACCACCCACGGGCGCGTCATCGTCCTCGCCAACTTCCACCAGTAGGCGCCAAGCACTGAACACCGCCGAAATCAACGTCCCGATCACCAGCGAGACCATCACGAACAGCATGTCGACCCCGCCGGAACCGCCGAACATGATCAACAGTCCTGAGATCGCGAAGCCGGCGAACAGCCCGTAACTGACCCCGGACTGACGTAAGGCACCCATGAACGATCCGCTGCTGGTCGGATCGTCGGCGACGCCGCGGGTACCGAAGTAGGTGATCGCCACCGCCATCAGGGTCAGCAGCAGGATCCCGGCTCCCAGGGTGACCGGCGTCTGATCCGGGATCTGGAACACGATGGACAGTTCCACGATCAACACGAACTGGTTGAACGTGCTGATGGCGCTGCGCCGCAGACCTGGGTTGGAACGGCTCATGACCGTGGTCAGGTTGATCGACACTGCCACGAACAGCAGCCCCGTCAAGGTGGCCGCCATTCCACCGATCAGCACGTATGCGGACTGCCATGCGGTGACATCGGCAGCGAAGTCTCTGTTCATCGCACCGACGCCAGGGCCTCGTCGGTGAACACCGCGAGGCCGAGTTCCGGTCGGTAACCGTGGATCTCGTCGATCGCCAGCGCCAGCATGAACTCCACGATCTCGGGACTGATGACTTGGCCCGGCACCAGGACCGGGAATCCAGGCGGGTACGGGATCACGAACTTCGACGACACCAACTGTCGTCCAGCCTGGATCTGTGTGAGCGCCTCGGCCAGTGGGATGTAGGCGTGGTTGGCGGTCGGATATGCCAAGAAGAACGCCTTGCGAATGTCGCCCTCAGGTGTCTGCGGATGGGGCCGGAACACTTCGTGGAACCCGCTGAAGTCAGGCAAAGGCGGGACCTCGTCGCGCAGTTGCCGCACCTGCGTCTGGAACAACTCGAGCTCAGCGGGGCTGCTTTCGCGTGCGCGTTCATCCAGCGAGCGCGCGATCTCGCGCAGGGCGGCCAGCAGGTTGTCGATAGCCGACCACGTCGTGCCGATGTTCGTCATCAACAGCACGCTGTTGGTTGCGGTCTTGTTGACCTGGATACCGAACCGGTCCATCAGGGCATCGACCTTGAACGCATCTCCGCTGACTCCGGTCTCGGCGACGTACAGCGTGAGGCGGGTGGGGTCGAGCACCAACTCGTTCGTGTAGAACGCATTCATGACCTCGATCGGGCCGCTCATCCCCGCCTTGTCCGTATACGTCAGTTCCGCTTCGCGGTAGGCCTCCGGAATCATGTCGTCAGGGTCGAGAACGTGGAAATACCGGTTCAGCAACGGGTCCTCGGCCACCTGCTGCCGCACGACGAGGGCCATCTGAAGCGCGTTGGACATACGGCCGTAGCCCTCCAACTCGACCTGGCGCCGGGCGAGGTCGAGCGACGCCAGGATCTGGTAGTTCGGCGATGTCGTGGTGTGCGTGAAGTACGCCTCGTGGAACGACTCCGCCACGTCGGACGCGAAGTGCTCGTCCCAGTGATGGATCATCGAACCCTGGCGCAGCGCGGACAGCGACTTGTGGGTCGACTGAGTGGCGTACACCCGAACGGCAGCCGCGTCGGGATCGGGCAACAGTGGGTGGTCCAACCAGGTCGCATCGTCGTCGGGGTCCAACGTGTCGAACCACTCCCGCCATTCGACGTACTGCCGTCGGTAGTAGTTCGTGTCGAGCATCTCGCGCAGATGGGAGGCCGCCCACATGGCGTTGCGGCGTCGGAACGTCGGGTGCAGCTGAGCGAACGCGAACCAGGCCTCGTCCCACAGGAACACCATGTCCGGCTTGATTGCGAGCACCTCCTGCATCACCCGCATTGGGTGGTAGACGATGCCGTCGAACGTGCAGTTCGTGAGAAGCAGCATGCGCACTTCGTCGAGCCGACCGGCCCGCTTGAACGCAAGCAGTTGTTCCTTGATCGTCCGCAGCGGCACCCCGCCGTAGAAGCCGTACTTGGGCAGCGGAT
>CAZCRC010000072.1:0-9021 GCA_964500995.1 uncultured Actinomycetes bacterium | reverse complement strand
GCACCCTGCTGAACCTGCGTCATCTGACCACTCATCAGGAACTGCAACCAGGAATAGAACAGGACCGAGTCCTCGCGGCGGGCGAACTCCGCTGTGACGGCACCACTGCGCACGGATTGCAGCTCGGCGGGCCACTCCTGCCACCGCGGACCGAGCTCGTCGGCGATCGCGCACCAGAGCGCGAAGTCCTGCAGTGCCACCCCTTGCTCATGCACGTACGCGGCGAACTCCCCGTTCGCAAAGGACGCCGAGGCGAACAGGATCTCCAAGACCTCGCGCTTCGCGCGCCAGGTGGCGGCCCAGTCCAGAGTGTCGGCGCCGTTGGTGAGGCGCATCAACTCGTCGTGGATTGCCACCACCCGCTCGCGATCGGAAGCGCTGAGTTGTGAATCGGCGATCAGCGGCGCGAGGTCCAGATAGACGGGGTTGGCGAACCGCCGGGACACCGGCAGATACGGTGACGGCTCCATGGGATCGACCGGGCTGGCGGCATGCATGGGGTTGACGAGCACGAATTGCCCTGCGGCGTCGGCCGTGGCCCGAACCAGTGTGGCCAGGTCGCCGAGGTCGCCCACACCCCACGATTGTCGGGACGCCGCGGCATACAACTGGACCATGAGCCCCCATCCCGAGGGCGCGGGCTCCAGGCGATCAGGGGTCACCACCAGGGGACAGACGTGCACTGCCCCATCGGGGGTGCGGGCCTGGAACTGGTGGTAGCCGATCGGCAGGTCAGCTGGGATCTCGAACGCTGCCTCCCCGATCAGGACCCCAGCCACGTCAGTGGGCGCCACCAGATGCTCCACCTGCTCGGCCGGAATCGCACCGCTGCCGTCCTCCCAGACCAGGTGACAGCGCAGCGGGGTCCCGTGAGGGACGTGCACCCAGATCCGTCCGGTGCGGGAGCGCCGGTGGACGAACACTGGGGGCAGCACACGGCGCCAGTTCGAGAGCTCGCTGTCCCGGAGGCTCGCGGCCACTTCCGCGTCCGTTGTCGCTGCGACTCCGAGACCGGCCAGCACCGCGATGACGGTCTCGGGTGCGACCTCGTGGTGCGACCCGCCCTGGTCCCAGTACTCGACGGCAACCCCGTGATGGCCGGCGAGGCGCGTCAACTGCTCATCCATCACGGTCTCCCCCGTCCGGCAGCGGCGGGATGCGCTCATGCCAGCTGACTTCGCCCTCCAACTGAGCCGCGAGGCTGATCATGGTCGGCTCGTCCCGGGGCCGCCCGACCAACTGCACACCGACCGGCAGATTCGCTCCCGTGTGGTGCAGCGGGATGCTCATGGCGGGCTGACCGGTCACGTTGAAGGGCGCGGTGAAGGGAGTGAACCGCTTCTGCGCCTCGAAGTCCTGTTCCGGGTGCTGATCGGTGAACTCCCCCAGGCGAGCCGGCAGTCGCGCCAACGTGGGAGTCAGGAGCACGTCGTACTGCGCTGTCGCGGCCAGTGCCGCCGAACTGGCCTCGCGCATTGTGGCGACTGCCTTCATCAGCTCGACTCCCGACACCTGGCGCCCCAGTTGGCGCAGGTGCCGCGTCAACGGCGTCAGCAGTGCTTCATCGTCCGGCGCCACGGGGATAGTTGCTGCACCCACCTGCCAGACGGTCTCGAACGCTGGCACGACATCCGGGCTGATCGGCCGGTCGATGTCTTCGACCTCGTGCCCCGCGGCCAGCAGCAGCGCGGTCGCCTGTTCGTAGCCGGCCAACGCATCGGCGTGGACCTCGGTGTCAATCACCATGGGCCGACGGAACCGGCCGATCCGCAATCGGCCCGGGTCGCGCCGCGCTGCCGCCAGGAATGCCCCCGGTTCAGCCGGCGGCAACCCGAAGACATCGGCGGGACCGGAACCGGCGAGGACGTCCAGCAATGCCGCGGCGTCGGCGACCGTGCGGGCCAGCGGCCCGATGACCCCCAACTCCCCCACTCCCGGCTGAAACGGCAGGTCACTCACGCGTCCCCGACTCGGTTTGATCCCCACCAGACCCGTAACGCTGGCCGGGATCCGGATCGAACCGCCACCGTCGGACCCCTGCGCCACCGAGGCCAGACGCGCAGCGACTGCGGCTGCAGCACCACCACTGGAACCCCCCGCGGAACGGGTGAGATCCCACGGGGTGCGGGTGACATGACCCAGGTCGTTCTCGGTGTAGGCGGGCAGCCCGAACTCCGGGGTCGTCGTTTTGCCGGTGATGACCAGACCGGCGCGCCGCATCCGGGTGACGAATGCCGCATCGTGATCGGGGACGTTGGCCACGCTGGTGCGCGAACCGTAGGTGCACGGCATGCCCGCCACGGGATCGAGGTCCTTGACCGGCGCCACCACCCCGAACAGGTCCGGTGCGGCCGGGAGTTCCCCGGCGAGCAACTGTCGGTCGAGTGCGCGGGCCTGCGCCATCGCTGCCTGGGCAGCCACATGAGCGAATGCCCCGATGGCGTCGTTGTGCTCGCTCGTTCGCGTCAGGTAGTGCGCGGTGAGTTCGACGACCGAGACTTCACGGGCACGCACCGCACGGCTCTGCTCCAGGGCAGTCCAGTCATGCAGCAGCGCCGCCGAAGTCACCGGTAACTCAATCGTTCGAGCGGGCGCGCTTGCGTCGCCGCGACCACCAGGACGCGGACCATCCCAGCAGGAACCCGATCAGCAGCATGGCCAGCAGAACGATCCACAGCGCCGCGGTAGCTGAGAAGAACACGAAGTTGATCTCGGTGGGCTCGCTGTTGCGCATCAGGAAGATGGCGATGAGGACCACCACGACCACCCAGATGGTCACCCGGGCGTAGCGGCGCCAGTTGGCCTTGGGCGGCTCACCCGAGATCACCCCGGGCTTTCCCTGCGCCATGTCCCGATTGGGTTCCGGCGACCCGTTCTTCCCACCGGGCACGTCACCCATGGCTGCCTCCTGACATCCTGCGTGGCCACAGTATTGACCGGCGCCGCGCGATTGCCAGTCGGACCCGCCGCGGCGTGGTGACCAAATCGGGCGCCGCAGGCGGGGTCACCCCATAGGGTCTGTCTGTGACCGAATCGCCCTATCCCGACGCTCCCCGACTGGACCTCGTCGAGGACCACCACGGCACCTCGGTCGCCGATCCCTACCGCTGGTTGGAGGATCCGGCCGGGTTCCCCGCGGCGGACACCGAGCAATGGTCCGCCTGGCGCAAGGAGTGGGACGAACAGCAGCGCGTCCGCTACGAGGCTCAGGCCGAGAACTGGCGGGCCCGCGACTGGTTCGCCGAACGCATGACCGGGCTGCTGTCGGGCGGCTACCAGGGACTCCCCGTGTGGCGTGGTGGCCGGCAGTTCTTCAGCCGACGGCAACCCGGCCAACAGTTCGGGGTGCTCTACACCGTCGATCCCGACGGGACCGAACGGGCGCTGATCGATCCGATCGAGTTGGATCCGAGCGGCCACACCACCCTCGACGGGTACCAGCCGTCGTGGGAGGGCGACAAGTTGGCGTACCTACTCAGCGAGGGCGGCACGGAGGAGTCCGTCCTGCGGGTGATGGACGTGGCCACCCGTGAGGTCATCGACGGCCCCATCGACCGCACCCGGTTCTCGTCGGTGGCGTGGCTGCCGGGCGGCGAGGCGTTCTATTACGTGCGGCGGCAGGACCCCGCCACGATCGATCCGGGTGAGGCGCAGTTCCACCGTCGGGTTCGGCTGCATGAACTCGGGGCCGACCCGGACACCGACGCCGAGATCTTCGGTGGTGGCCTGCGGATCACGAACTACTACTCGGTCGGCGTCACCAACGACGGCAAGTGGCTTGTGATCGACGCCGCCGAGGGAACTGCCCCCCGCAACGACGTCTACCTGGCCGACCTGACGGCTTCGGACCCCCATCACCCGACTCTGGTCCCGGTCGTGGAACGGCGAGATGCCCAGACCTCGGTCACGATCCGACCCGACGGCCGTATGTTCGTGTGGACGGACTTCGAGGCTCCCCGGGGACGGCTCCTGCGAGCTGACCCCCATCATCCGCAGCCCGAGAACTGGACTGAACTCATCGCCGAGGACCCAGACTCGGTGCTGGAGTCGTTCCGGTTGTCCGACGGACCGGACGGACCCGATCAGTACTTGGTGGTGCACCGGACGAGTCATACGATCGGCACCTTGGACGTCGTGGACTCCCGGACCGGGCAACTGCTGCATCCGGTCGAGGTCCCCGGACTGGGAACCGTCGCCGGCCCCGTCGGTCGACCGGAGGGCGGCAGCCAGAACTGGTACGTCTACACCGACCACACCACCACACCCCACGTGTATGTGTACGACACGATCACGGGCCAGACGCAGTTGTGGGCCAGCCCACCCGGAACGGTGGAGATCCCCCCCGTGGTCACCCGGCAGGTGACCTACCACTCGGCCGATGGCACCGAGGTCCGGATGTACCTCATCAGCCCCACCGGGCAGCCCGAGACCCCCCGGCCCACGATCCTGTACGGCTATGGCGGGTTCGGGGTGCCACTGCCGCCCGCGTTCAATCCGTCCGCGCTGGCCTGGGTGCAGGCCGGTGGCGTGTATGCCATCGCGAACCTGCGCGGCGGATCCGAAGAGGGCGAGCAGTGGCATCGCGCGGGAATGCTGAGCAACAAGCAGAACGTCTTCGACGACTTCCACGCCGCCGCACAGTGGCTCATCGACAACGGTTGGACCACGCCAGCGCAGCTGTGCATCAGCGGCGGCTCCAACGGCGGGCTCCTCGTCGGTGCTGCGATCACGCAGCGCCCGGAGTTGTACGGCAGCGTGATCTGCACTGCTCCGCTGCTGGACATGATCCGGTACGTGACGTCCCAGTTGGGGGCGACGTGGACGGTCGAGTACGGCGACCCAGCGAAGCCCGCCGAGTTCGCGTGGCTGTGGGGGTACAGCCCCTACCACCGGGTCACTCCCGGCACGCCGTACCCATCCGTCCTGATGATGGTGTTCGACAATGACACCCGCACCGATCCGATGCACGGGCGCAAGATGGTCGCGGCCCTGCAGCACGCCACGAGCAGCGATGCCCCGATCATCCTGCGTACGGAGTCCGATGTCGGGCACGGCCCCCGGGCGTTGAACAAGTCGGTGGCCGAGGCCGCGGAGTCACTGGCGTTCGCGGCGCATTCCACCGGGCTCGTCCCCGAGGAAAGCCACTGACCATGGCGTCGTCGTCTCCGAGCCCGTCCCCGTCCCCGTCGCCCTCGTCGACGGAGGTTCCCAGCGTCACTGATGCCGTGACGTGGTGGGGCGAGTGGTTCCTGTCCGATGCCCCGATCCGACTCATCGGGATCTTCGTGTTCGCGGCGATCGTGAACTGGGTGCTGGATCGACTGATCCGCAAGATCGTCAAACGCGCCGCCGAGACCGACAGTCCATTGCGCCGCAACAGTGCCGACGACTCGTCCCAGATGGGGCTTCAGCGCGAACGGCGCAAACAGCGCGCACACGCGATCGGGCAGTTGGTGCGCAGCGTCCTTGCTGTGTTCATCTGGGGCAGCGCCGTCCTCATGGCCCTGCCCATCTTCGGGATCGACATCACTCCGCTCCTGGCCAGCGCGAGCGTCGTGGGCGTCGCGCTGGGATTCGGCGCCCAGACGTTGATCAAGGACTACCTGTCCGGGATCTTCATGATCTTGGAAGACCAGTTCGGGGTCGGCGACTTCGTCGACCTGGGCGAGGCCGTCGGGACCGTCGAAGAGGTCACGCTGCGCGTCACCCGGCTGCGGGACACCAGCGGGATCGTCTGGTACGTGCGCAACGGCGAGATCCTGCGGGTGGCGAACCGATCGCAGGGCTGGACCTTGGCCGTCATCGACATCCCCGTGGCGTACGACCAGGACCTCGAAGAGATCCACCGGATCGTCGACGAGGTGGGTGACCAGATGGTAGACGATCCGGACTCCGGGGTGACCGAGTTCAGCAAGCCGTCGTTCGCCGGGGTCGAATCGATGTCCGGCGAGGCCGTCTACGTGCGCATCATCGCCAAGACCGACCCGGACCAGCAGGTGAGTCTGACGCGAGCGATCCGACAGCGTCTCAAGACAGCCTTCGACGCTGCCGGCATCAAGGTGCCCGCCGTGTACCGACTCCCGGGCACCACTCCCGGTGGCCCGGCGGCCGGTGGCACGTCGCCGCTGTCTCGCTGACGGGCACCCCGTCCTCGAGATGCGCCGCGGAATCCAGCCCGCAACACTGACTGTGTGAATCAGCCTGAACCAGCGCCCACCTACCTCGTCACCGGAGCGTCCGGGTACATCGGCGGTCGGTTGATCCCCCTGCTGCTGGCCGAGGGCGCGAACGTGCGCATCCTGGCCCGTCACCCCGACGGGCTGCGGCAGCGGGAGTGGTACGGCGACGTCGAAATCGTCCAAGGCGATGCCATGTCCCCCGCCGACATGGACCGCGCCATGGCGGGTGTCTGCGTCGCGTACTACCTGATGCATTCGCTGAGCAACCACGACGACTTCGAGCAGACCGAACGGGACATGGCCTTGACGTTCGCTCACGCAGCGCGCGACAACGGGGTCAGCCGGATCATCTACCTGGGCGGCATGATCCCCGACGGGTCCGCCAAACTGTCGCCGCATCTGCGTAGCCGCGCCCAGGTCGGCGAGGTCCTGCGGGCCAGCGGGGTGCCCACGATCGAACTGCGCGCGGCGGTCATCATCGGATCCGGGTCCGCGAGTTTCGAGATGCTGCGGTACCTGACGGAGCGGTTGCCCGCCATGATCACCCCGCGCTGGGTGCGCACCAAGACCCAGCCGATTGCAGTGCGCGACGTGCTGTACTACCTGGTCGCGGCCGCGACCGTGCCCGGTCGGATCAATCGCACCTTCGACATCGGCGGGCCGGACGTCATGACGTACCAGTCGATGATGCAGGGGTTCGCCGCGGTGGCCGGGCTGCGGCCCCGCATCATCCTGCCCATCAACCTGCTCAGCCCGGGACTGTCGAGTCATTGGGTGGGCCTGGTCACTCCGGTCCCCCGCGGCATTGCCCGTCCGCTGGTGGAGTCCTTGAAGGTCCCCGTGGTGTGCCGCAACCATGACATCGCCACGATCATCCCCGACCCGGAGCAGGGACTCGTCGGCTACCGCGAGGCGGTCAGTCTGGCGCTCAGCCGGGTCCGCGAGGCCAAGGTGGACACCCGCTGGTCGAGTTCCTCGGTGGCGGGCGCCCCTGCCGAGCCGTTGCCGACCGACCCGGACTGGGCCGGTGGGTCGCTTTACACCGATGAACGCCAGGTCGAGGTCGCCGCCTCGCCCGAGGCCACGTTCGCGGTGGTGGAGGGTATCGGTGGCGAGCACGGCTACTTCGCAGCCTCGTTCATGTGGGAGGTCCGTGGCGCCATGGATCGCATCGTGGGCGGTGTCGGACTGCGCCGGGGACGAAGGGACCCGAACCACGTGCGGGTCGGGGATGCGCTGGACTTCTGGCGGGTCGAGGAATGCACCCCACCGGAACTGCTGCGGTTGCGCGCCGAGATGAAGTTGCCTGGCTTGGCCTGGCTCGAATGGCATGTTGAGCCCACGGCGCTGGGTTCCACGCTCATTCAACGCGCCACGTTCCATCCGCGAGGCCTGGCCGGTCACGCGTACTGGTGGTCCGTGGCCCCGTTCCACGCGTTTGTCTTCAAACCCATGGTGCAGCGGATCGCGCGAGCAGCTGAGACGCGGCCATGGCCATCGAACGCGGTGCCGGCACCGGAACGGTCTTCCCTGTCCGCGGTGGGCTGAGCGTCACCCCAAGGCGGGGTTGACGTTGATCATCGCGTCGGCGGCGGACTGCAGGTACCGCCACAGTTGGTCGCGGTCCTCGGTCGACAGGTCTGCCCCAACGTCGTCCAGCGATTGCTGCATCAACGCCAGCCACCGGTCCCGAGCGGCCGGATCGACGACGAAGGGCGCGTGGCGCATCCGCAGGCGGGGATGCCCGCGTTCCTCGCCGTAGGTTGTCGGCCCACCCCAGTACTGCATCAGGAACAGGCGCAGCCTGCGTTCAGCGGGACCCAGGTCCGCTTCCGGGTACATCGGTCGCAGCAGGTCGTCGACGGCCACCCGCTGGTAGAACCCAGCGACCAGCTCGGTGAAGAACTGCTCACCACCGAACCGGTCGTACCAGGAGATGTCTTCGCTCACGCGGTTCATTGTGGCAGCACTGCTGTCAGGCGGGGTGCAGGTAACGGGCGAGGGCATCCCGGGCTCTGTCCGGCAAAGGCGTCGAACCGGAGCCGTCGGGGGCGATGGCCACCACCACAGTCTTGGCCCGCACGGCAACCCGGGAGTCCGGGTTGAGGATCTCGCAGCCGAACGTGAACGATGCGGTGCCGATACGGTCGATCCACACGCGCATTCGCAACGGGGTCAACGAGTAGTACATCGGCAGCAGGTAGTCGATCTCGTGACGGCCCACCACGAGCCCGAACTCGTCATCGAGGCCCTGGCCGACGTCGTGGAACAGTCGTACCCGGCCCTCTTCGAGCAAGGTCAACGTGGTGGCGTTGTTCACGTGCCCGAGCGAGTCCATATCCGCCCATCGCAGCGCGATGTCCGTCTCGAAGACCGTCATTGGCCGGAGTCCTCCGAGACCCGGATCCCTTCGCTGTACGTCGCGGCCAGGTCGGCGGCGGAGCGCAAGGGAGTGTCGACGTTCATGTGCGCGTCTGAACGGGCCAGCAGCAGGGCGCACTGGGCGATCAGGTGCTGGTACTCACCCAGGCCTGCCTGCAGTCGGGTCTGGATCTCGTCGCGTGCGGCAACGGTGGCGGCGTCGTGGGCCTCGGCCAGGGTCGCCAGGGCACGAGCCTGCTGGATCAAGGACCGATGAGCCTTCTCGTCGGCGGCCCGCATGGCACCGGCGACGTCGGGATAGGTGTCCTGAATCGCCTCGACGAGGTCCTCAAGTCGACCGCGCACCTGCGCCACGTTCTCGACGGCCCGATCGGCAACGAGATTCTCGATGCGCTCGAGGCGCAAGGCCTGATTGGTCTGGCCTTCTACGATGCCGGGCCGCGCTCCCTCTACAGCGTCA
>CAZCRC010000071.1:2121-9234 GCA_964500995.1 uncultured Actinomycetes bacterium | reverse complement strand
AGACGTACGCGACCGGTGAGCACTTGTCGTCGCTGATCGACAACACCTGCATCGGCGTGGTGGCGTCACCGGTGGTCACGTCGTAGGTGTAGGTGACGCGCCCCCCTGCGGGGAAGTTCACCACACCATCGATGACCGTGCCGCCCTCGGCAGTTGCCGACTTCGCCACGTCGATGTCCTTGACCACCACCGTGACCAGTTCGGTGTCCGTCGTCTCCTGCGGCGGCCCGGTCTGCTTGTCGCCGCTTTCTGGGCTCTCCGGCACGAACGGCGTCCCGGTAGCCACCACAGTGTTGGTGGTGGTCGTGGTCAGCGTCGTCGCACAGGTGTAGATCCACTGCTCCCCGACGTCCAGGATGCTGTCGTCGTTGGTGTCTCCTTCGACGTAGGTCACCGGGGCGCACTTGTCGTCACTCATCCACTCGTCGCGGTTCGTCGGACCCTCGTAGGGGGTCTGGCCGGTGTTGCGCAGCGTGTACGAGTAGGTGACCAGGGTGTCGGGGTAGACCACGGACTGGTCCGCGTTCTTCTCCACCTCGAACGAGGGCACCAAGACCTTGACGAACTCGTCGTCACGACTGATCAGCGGCTCGTCCGGCACGATCGGGTTCGGCACCGTGGCCGTCGCCGTGTTCGTCCGGTCCGCATCCAGGGTCTGGGTGCACTCGTAAGTCCACGACTCGCCCACGGCCAGCGTGGTCCCCGCGCCCACCGTGCGGGTGATCGGGTCGCAGACCGGGTCGTCGACGATGACGGCATCGGGGTCGATGTCGATCAGATCCGTGTTGCCCACGTTCTCCACAACGTACGTGTACACCACCGAGTTGCCCTGCAGCAGCACCGTACGGTCTGCTGTCTTGGTCAGCTGGATGTCGGGGCGGTAGTCGTAGAAGTTGGCGAACGTACACACCACGTCCTCACCCGCCGCAATGTCGAGCGTCGCGCCATTTGCCGGCGTGTAGTCGACGGCGGCATCGGTGCCCACACAGTCGGGGTGTTCGCCGTTCGGGCCGGACAGGTACCAGTCGGTGGGCAGATTCACTTCGGCCACGTCGTAGGCACCGGGCTCCAAGCCGGTGGCGATGGTCGGTGACGAGTCCTGGCTCATCGAGAAGTTGGCCCCGGCGGTCCACTCGAAGTCGAACTCCAGGGTCGGGTCGTCCTCGGCCTCTTTGACGATGGTCAGCGTCGCATCCTCACGGTCGGTGAACGTACAGACCAGGTTGTGGCCGGGCTCGATGTCGACATCGATGGTGCCCGCTCCCAGGTCCTCGGTCCCGACGTCGACACCGTTGTCGGTGCACTCGATCGCGAGCAGGTTCCAGTCCTCGGGCAGCGGCAAGTCTTCACCGAAGATGAAGGATTGCCCCCCCGGAGCCGGGTACAGGGTGACCGCGTGCTCGGCCGGGCCACCATCCGGCGCCAGGTCGAAGGCACGGTCGGCCTCCGCAACTGCGGCGGTGTCGCCAGGAGCATCAGCGGTGAAGCCGAACACCGTGCCATCGGACGGGTCGGCGACCTTGATCACCTGGACGGTCGATTCCGGCACCTTCGTATCGACGAACGAACACGAGACGTCCTCGCCTGCCCCCACCGTGATCGATACGGTGTCGGCGTCGGGGAACGTCGGCGGCGTGTCGGTACCGGTGCATTCGATGTTGCTCAACTGCCACCGGTCGGGGGCGTCGGTGGGCACGTTCTCGCTGATCTCGACGACCGTGGCGGGAACGATGTCCTGGAATACCTGCGGCGATCCGCCACCGGTAAGCGTGAACTCGCCGGGGGTGATGCCTGCCGGTGTCGACGTCGCCGTGAAGTCGAACTCGGTGGCCGAGGTCACGTCGGTGATCTTGTTGACGCTCAGGCTGCCGAGCTTCTGATTCTCGTAGACACAGACGGCAACCTCGCCCTGTTCGACGGGGACGGTCACCTCGCCCGTATCGACGTCGCCATCAACGATGGTCTCGGGATCCGTGCTGACCACACAGTCCAACTCGGCGATGCGCCAGCCAGCGACGAGAGCCTCAGTGACGGTGTACTCCTCGCCAGGGGCAAAGCCAGGATCGATCTCGAAGCCCTGGTAGTCGCCACCGGTGAGCGAGAACGTCTCGTTCAGGTTCGGCGGTGACTGGTTGTTGCCCGTCGCCGTGAACTCGAACTCCTGCGGCGACGTGGCCGGGTCGGTGTTCTTGACGACGAACAGGTAGGCCGCAGCAGCCTCCTTCGTGTTGACGTATCGGCACACGACATCGGCGCCGTAGTCCAAGCCGGTGCTGCTGACCACTCCAGTCAGCACATCGGTGGTGACAACATCCTCAGAGCCTGGGCCGGTGCACTCCAGCGAAGTCAATGTCCAGGTGCCGATGCCCGTCTCATCGACGGTGAAGGGATCGCCGGGGGCAACGTCGACGAACGTCTCGACATCGTTGTTGCCCAAGTCAAAGGGATCCGCCGGGGTCAGACCGGTGGGTGTGAACGTGAACTGGGTTGCATCGCCGGGGTCTGCCGGATTCACGACGTTCTTCACGATCTGCAGTCGCGGCAACTGCTCGTTGACATAGGTACACACGGCCGAGTCACTCGGCTCCAGCGTCACCTCGACGGAGCCGAGATTGACATTCCCCGAGAACGGGGTGCCGCCGTTGACGGTGCACTCGATCGACGTCAGCTCCCACGCACTGTCACCCGCAGGGGTCGGGACCGTCGGACCCGTCTCGGTGATCACGTAGTCATCGCCATTGACCTGGGGGCGAACGTTGTAGGTCTTGGACTCGCCAGCAGACAGCGTGAAGTCGTCCGTGTCGTCCACGTCAGGGGTGAGAAGACCGATCCCCTGCGCGGTGAAGTCGAACGACGGCGACTGCGTCGGGTTGCCCTTCTTGATCACCGTCAGCGTCGCCGGTGGGATCTCCGAGTTGTTGAAGATGCAGTCGACATCGTCGCCGTACTCCAGGTCCAACGTCACCGAGGTCGAGGTCTGAGACGTCGGCGTCTTGGTGCAGCTGATGTCTTCGATCTCCCAGCCGGCTGGCAGGGTGTCCTCAGCGATGGTCGCCTCGCCCGGCTCAATGGCGTCATATACCTGGGACTCATCATTGGCCAGACTGAAGGTGGCCGGGTCCAGTGGATCCAGCGGACCAGGACGGTCCGTTGTGAAGTCGAACTCCGTCGATCCGCCGCCTGTGGCGCGCTTGGTGATCGTGAGATCCGGCAGGCGCTGGTTGCGGAAGGAACAGGTGACGTTGTCGTCGGGGACCAGAGTGACGGTAGCGGTCCGGTTTCCGACATCGCCGGTGCCAACGGGGGTGCCGTCTTCGGCCACACATCCGATGTCGGTCAACTCGAAGTCGGAGTTCCCGGCCTCAGTGATGACGTACTCGGTGCCGAGTGCCGCGGGACCATCCAACTCGACGTTGATCGAGGCTTGTGCCCCGGGCACATTCCCGGTGTTCAGCGAGAAGGCGTCGTCCCCGGACGGGATCCCACCGCCGCCGCCGGTTGCGACGAGCGTGTAGTCGAACTCCTCGTTCACCTGGCCGGGAACGGTGGACTTGACCACCCGCAGGTTCGCCACGGAACTCGTCTTGATCGTGAAGTCGTCGGTGTCGGTCACATCACCGTTGTTCTGCGGCTTGTTTTCTGGGTTGGACCACTTGCCCGTCGCGGTGGCGACGTTGCGAACAGTTCCGTCCTGGCTGCTGGGCAGCAGTCGAGTCGTGCACTCATACGTCCACGTCTCGGTGAGGTCCAACAGGTTGTTGGAGTTCGTGTCCCCGCTGACGTAGGTGACGGGGGTGCACTTCGTATCGGTGACGCCACCATTGTTGGCCTTGCTCACCCGCAGGGCATCGTTGCCCTGGTTCGAGGTGACGGCGTAGGAGTAGGTGACCTTGGTTCCCGCAGGCAACGTGTCGCCCTCGTTGATGGGCGCATCAGTGGCGGTCACTCGGGCGGTCTTCTGAACGTCGATCGCGGGGGTCTTGACGACAACCACCTCGGTCGCCTCATCCGTGACGGGTGTGCCCATGGGGGGTCGTCCGGTGACGGTCGCGCGGTTGCTCTCGGTCAGCGGGGTGGTCACCGTGCCCAGCGGTCCGATGAGCCGGCTACATGTGTAGGTCCAGGTATCGCCCGGTTGGAGCGGACCAGCGGGAGCTCCCGGGCCGGAAGGCGCACTCATAGCCGAGCACTTCGGGTCGATCGGGGCCGTGACCTCGAGAGTGGTCTTGCCGGTGTTCTTCACGGTGAGCGTGTAGAGCTCGTTCCAGCCCGCACCGTTGCCCCGGATGGGATCATCCGCGGCGACCTTGGTCAGTTCGATGCCCGGTGCGCCGGTGAAGTCGTTGTAGATCTTGCAGGTGGCAACGTCCGACGACGCCATCTGGAAGTCGAAGCCAGTGGCGCCGCCGGTGAATGTGCCGGACTTGGTCACCACCGTGCCATTCGGCTTCTTGACGTCACAGGTCCAGTTCTGGGCCCGGTAGTCGGTCTTGAGCGTTTCACTGACACTCACGGTGGATTCACCGGTCTGAGGAGTCTTCGGTTTCCACTGGAAGGCGGCCGAGCCCTGCGCGCCAGAGGTCGCAGCGGTGCGACTGTCTCCGCTGCCCGGGTTCGGCGTCACCCAGGTGACCCCGCCGGTGACCTTGGGCGTGACCGTCATGTCCCAACCAGTGGCGGGCAGGTACTGCGCGCTGCTCGGCGACTGGGCCAACTTCTGGATCGTCACGCTGTTGCCGCAGAGAGACGTGACCACAGAGCGCAGGAAGGCGCCAAGTGCCTCGAAGTCCGTGAACGCCGCCACATCGACGTCGTTGATGGACTTCCCGGACAACCCCCCTGCCGAAGTGACGATGTTCGGCCCGGAGACCTCCGTCATGCGTTGACGTGAACTGGAGTTATTCACACCATTGCCGACCCCGACCATGAGAACGCGGGTGCGGTTGCTGGTTTGGGCCTTGACGGAGTTCGCCGCAGGGATCGCCTGAGCGAGCGAATTGTTGATGTTCGGCTGCTGAACCTGGCCAGTTCCGCCCGACCCATCCGCCCCCCAAAGTGTCGGGTCGCCGTCCGTCACGAAGATGAGCAGCTCCGGCACCAGGGAGTCTCCGGTCTTGGTGAAGTTGAAGCCCTCCTGCCAGTTCGTTCCGCCGCTGGGCTTGGGGTAATTGGTGATCCCGTTCGCCAAGGATCCGCCAGGGCCGGTCGTGGTGTCGTTGACCGGTACGCGAGCGGCCAACTGCGAGGACGTCTTGGAGAATCGTGTAATCCGCATCGTAGAGTTCGTGTTCTTCAGGGCCGCCGCGAAGTCCGATGCCGCCTGCTTGACGTTGTTCGCGTTGCTCCCGATCGATCCGGACGAGTCCAGCGTCAGTGTGACGTCCAAACCACAGGTCTCATCAATCTTGGGGTTGGGCGAGACGGCAGCCGACCTGACCGCGGCTCCCTTCTTCTTCCCCTTATTGGCCTTGGCCTTGCCCGCCGCAGCGGCTGCGGTCTGCAGCGTTCCGGCTTGGACAGTCGCTTGAGCCTGGGCCGCGACGGCCTGGGCTCCGGTCAGTGACGCCGGCAAAGCGATGGCCGCGGCAAGGGCGACGATTCCGGCAAGGCGTGCTCGCATGATTCTCCCGTTCACAGAACTCCACGTGCACGGTATCCGTCAGGTCACGGCCGTATCACGGGTTTGCCGGAATGCCCGGTATTTCGCTCAGCGCCCGCGTGCCCGGCGCCACGCGCCGGGCTCCGATCAGCGCGCTGGGCTCGGGGTGCCGTGTGCGGCGAAGTACGCCGCGCCCCCGTCGACGGCGGTGAGCACCCACGGCCCCGCAGAGGTGATGGCCACGGTGTGCTCCCAATGCGCCGCGAACGAACGGTCCACGGTGCTGACGGTCCATTCGTCGTCGTGCGTGAACACGTCCGGGTTTCCGAGCGTCACCATCGGCTCCACCGCGATCGCCATTCCCGGCTTGAGCCGTGGACCGCGCCCAGCCGGGCCGAAGTTCGGCACGGACGGCTCCATATGCATGCGAGTACCGATCCCGTGACCGACGTAGTCGCGCAGGATCCCGTAGCCCTTGCCTGCGGCCGCGACGGTGTCCTCGACCGCGGCTCCGACATCCCCCAGTCGGCCACCGGGTCGCGCAGCGGCTAGGGCCGCCCACAGTGCGTCGCGTGCAGTCGCCGACAGGGCCAGCAGCTCCGGGGCCACCTCGCCCACGGGCACCGTGACGGCAGCGTCGCCGTGCCATCCCTCGACGATCGCGCCGAAGTCGATCGACACCAAGTCACCGTCCCGCAGCACCCGGTCCCCCGGTATCCCGTGCACGACCTCGTCGTTGACGGACACACACAGCACGGCGGGGAAGCCGTGGTAGCCGAGGAAGTTCGAGTCCGCCCCGGCGTCCTGCAGTACCCCAGCAGCGATCTCGTTGAGGTCGCGGGTGGTGACACCAGCGACGCACGCGTCAGCGCATCGCTGCAGTGCCTCTGCCACCACCAGCCCGGCTCGCCGCATGACGGCGAACTGTTCCGGGGTCTTGAGTTGGATGCTGCCGGGGCGCTGGAACATCAGTCGCGCAGGGCGGCGAGGATCCGTTCGCTGACTTCTTCGACGCTGCCCATGCCGTCGACCTGCCGCAGCACGCCCTGGTCGGCATACATGCGAGTCAGCGGCTCGGTCTCGGCAGCGTAGACCTCCATGCGGCGCCGGATCACGTCTTCGGTGTCGTCGGCGCGACCCTCGACCTCGGCGCGCTTGAGCAATCGTTGAACGACCTCTTCGGTGTCAGCCGTGATCTCGACCGCAGCGTCCAGCGACACGCCGCCGTCGGCCAGGATGCCGTTCAACTCAGCGACCTGTGGCGCGGTGCGCGGGTAACCGTCGAGCAGGAAACCATTCGCGGCATCATCCTGACCCAGTCGGTCCGCCACCATGGCGTTGACCACGGAGTCGGGCACGTACTCGCCCTTGTCCATGAACTGCTTGGCCTGCTGACCGAGTTCGGTTCCCTCCCCCACGTTCCTTCGGAAGATCTCACCGGTGGAGATGTGGGGGATGCTCAGGGCCTGCGAGATGACGGCGGCCTGGGTACCTTTGCCGGCCCCGGGGGGGCC
>CAZCRC010000071.1:0-2021 GCA_964500995.1 uncultured Actinomycetes bacterium | reverse complement strand
TCAGGGCCTGCGAGATGACGGCGGCCTGGGTACCTTTGCCGGCCCCGGGGGGGCCCATCAGAACAATACGCATGATCAGGACCCTAGCGGGATGCGCCGCCGGATTCGATTCGGACGCCCTAGTCATCGACCTCGGCGTCGGCCAACCGCCGGTCCAGGATGACCGCCACTCCGGCGTTGGCCAGCACCAACAGCGTTCCCCCGGCAACGATCGCGGCGATCGGCCAGGACAGATCCACCGCCGCAATCGCCAATACCGCCAACAGTCCGCTGCCCAGTTGGAGCCACCCCTGCGGGCCCAACCGACCCCGAGCCGCGAACTCCAGCAGAGCGAATGACCACAGTACGGTCGCGATGCACGCAAGGAATGCCGTGACGAGCTCGCTGTTGCCCGGGTCCTGCGCAGCGGTGAAGAGGACCAGCAGATCCAGCGTGCCGATGATCCCCAGAACCAGTGTGAGGTGACCCAGCAGTGTCAAACGCCACCGGACCTGAGCCGGGTCGACGTTGTCCGAGAACGTCCCGCCGAAGTACATCCACCACAGGGCGTACGCGAAGACGAACATCAGCGCATAGAGCGCCCCATCGGGGATGGAGTCCAGGAAGTGCAGCGCCGCAGTGAGTTGGACGAAGCCCTCCCCCAACACGATGATCACGAACAGGCCGAGACGCTCCTCCAAGTGTTCGAGACGTAGTCGGGATTGCTGCTGCCATTTGCGGAACTGGGTCGTGAGCACGGGCACGGCGCTGACCAGGACCGCCGCCAGCAGATACCACCGTGGGGCAACGATGGGGTTGATCGCCGCGGCGATCAGGATCGCTGCCGCCACCAGGACGGGGACGATCACCCCCCACATGACGGGTTCGTGGGCCCGATACGCACTCCAGAACAGCAACCCGGCCGTGATCAGCAACACGGCCGCGGCCGCGGCATGACCGGTCGCGAATTCGATTCCGTGCTCCATGCTCACCGACAGGCCCGCGACCGAGATCAGTGCCATCTGGGCGACCATCAGGACGCGGCGCACACCGTCCCACTGCGGGTAGGCATTGACCGTCAGGGTCGTGAGCAGCCACACCCACGCCAGCGAGGTCATGGTGATCACCGCGACCAACGCAGACAACGGACTGGGATCGTCGACGAACACGTCGTTGCACAACCCGAAGGCTGCGACGACCACGAGGTCGTAGAACAGCTCGAACCAGGAGACGGTCGGGTTGCGCCGCCGGGTGATCAGCGAAGTGGACACGGCGGCAGGCCGGTCAGTTCAGGAAGCCCTCGTAGTTGCGCTGCTGCAACTGCGACTCGATCTGCTTCACCGTGTCCAGCCCCACGCCCACCATGATGAGCAGGCTGGTGCCGCCGAACACGAAGTTCTGGCCGACACCGAGACCACCGAACGCCAGCACCGGCAGGACAGCAATCAACGCCAGATAGACCGAGCCCGGCGCGGTCAGGCGGGACAGCACGTACTCCAAGTACTGGGCCGTCGGTTTGCCCGGCCTGATGCCCGGGATGAACCCGTTGCTCTTGTTCAGGTTCTCCGCGACCTCGGTCGGGTTGAACGTGATCGACACGTAGAAGTAGCAGAAGAAGATCGTCAGGATCGCGAACACGAGCAGGTACAGCGGACTCGTGCCGGTCTGGAAGTTCTGCAGCAGGAATTGCGCCACCGGCCCGTCGGAACCGGTCAGCTGAACGATCAGAGTCGGCACGAACAGGATGGACGAGGCGAAGATGACCGGGATGACGCCGGCCATGTTCACCTTCAACGGGATGTAGGTCGAGGCACCGCCGTAGAACTTGCGTCCGACCTGATTGCGGCCGTGCTGTACCGGGATGCGCCGCTGCGCCTGTTCCACGAACACAACCAGTCCGACAACGGCCACGCCGACGGCCAGGGTCAAGGCGAATGCCAGTGGCCCGGACGACGCCCAGATGGCCAGGAACTGCTGCGGCATGACAGCGATGATCGAGGTGAAGATCAGGATGGACATGCCGTTGCCGATGCCGCGGTCGG
>CAZCRC010000070.1:6550-9332 GCA_964500995.1 uncultured Actinomycetes bacterium | reverse complement strand
CAATCGGTTCGAACAGCACCTGGCAGCCAATGGCGTCGTCATCCTCAAGTTTTTTCTGCACATCTCCAAAGCCGAACAGAAAGAGCGTCTGCTCGACCGCCTCAACACGCCGGACAAGCAGTGGAAGTTTGCCGTGGGCGACCTCAAAGAGCGCGCCCTGTGGGATCAGTACCAGGAAGCCTATGAGGATGCGCTCAACAAATGCACCACGGCCGCCGCGCCCTGGTACGTCATTCCCGCGAACCGAAAATGGTATCGCAACTACGTCGTGGCCCGCATCATCCGCCAAACACTCGAAGCCATGAACCCGCAGTTCCCGCAACCAGCCGAGGATCTGAGCCAAGTCGTCATCGAGGATTAGGGGCGAGACTCGTTTTCTTCAGGAGCCTGGCGAAGATGATGATGCCAGGCGACAGGTGAGAAGTCACCCCTTTTTCAAGGAGAAACTGCTCATGCCAACTACAGAGCCAGGTACGACTTTGCCCCGGATTGCTCCTCACATTGCCCAAATTGTGCGGAACTTCGCAAGAGAGACAAGACGTGTTCTCAAGGAGCAAGTGATTGCCGAGTATCTCTTTGGCTCATATTCGACGAATACTCAAACGCCAGAATCTGATATTGACATCTTGATCATTGTCAAGGAATACTCTCCGGAACTCCAATGGCGGTTGAGTGGATTAGCATCAGACTACGCCCTGGCATACGATGTCTGTATTTCTCCGATTCTAAAGGACATTCAGGTCTGGCAGAAGAATCAGCACTACCAGACACTGTTCTATCAAAATATCCTTAGATATGGAATTCCCTTATGAACAAAGGAATCACCGACATTCTCGAACAGACAGAAGCCAGCCGTGAGCGATTGGAAGACGCGCTGGAGGGATTGACGACGGAGCAGATGAGCGCGCCGGGCGTGATGGGCGACTGGTCCGTCAAGGACATCCTGGGCCATATTGCCGTCTGGCAGTCGCGCCTGGTGCGCCTGCTCTTCCAACTGGCGCGCCAACAGAAACCGCAGTGGGACATGCGCGATGTAGACGGCATCAACGCGCAAATCTACGCACAGCAAAAGGAGCGGCCGCTCGACCAGGTGTTGGAAGATTTCGAAGGCGTCTTCGAGCAAGTTTGCCTGCGCCTGGAAGCGCTGCGCGAGCCGGACCTGGCGCGTCGCTTCGGTGACGCTAATCTGGCCCAGATCATTGCCGCCAACACCTACGAGCACGATGATGAGCACGCCGCGCAGATCAGCGCCTGGCGCAGCCAACTGCCGCCCACAGTGACATGACTTTCCCCATACTGCCGCCCATCGTTTCTGTCAGTGGATCGTAACACATGGACCAACAAGCGATTGATGTCTTCTGGCGCGCCTACCTGGCCACGTTGCCGGCCGACGCACCGGCCAGAAGCGCAGCCTTTGTGGCCGAGTCGTTCGGCGATCATCCCGATCTCGCCGACGAACTGGCCGCGCTGGTGTTGGCCGGCGTCACGACCGCCACCTGTTCGGCCCTGTGGGAGTGGGAGGCCGAAGGCGCTTCCCTCCCCCAGGTTGGCCTGCACACCGGGGTGCTCGACGGCCAGGCCGCGCCGTTGTGCATCATCGAAACTACCGCAGTCTTCATTTGCCCATACGATCAGGTAGACGCCCGGTTTGCCTGGGAAGAGGGCGAGGGCGACCGCTCCCTGGCCCATTGGCGCGAGGCTCATGCGCGCTTCTTCACGCGCACCCTGCCGGCCATCGGCCGCACGTTTGTACCCGACATGCCGCTGCTGTGCGAACGGTTTCGGTTGGTCTACCGACCAGGATCCGCAGGCGACCCGCACATACGCTGAATGTCGGCGCTGCCTCTGCCAGTTTTCTCATGCGCCTCTCCTGGCGCGAAAAGCGATCAGGCATCACCGTTAGTGTTCTCAAGCCCGCGCCCCCCGCCCTTCGATCGTTTTCCAAGTCATCTTATCGTGCTCGCTACGCTGGTCAACCGGCAGGAGGGATTTCATATGCTGCCTGCGCCCCGGGTATCCCTGCTCATGGTTCTCTTGATGGTTGCCACCCACAGTCTACCGGCGGCCTCGGTCCTGTCAGCAACCGCGCCCAGTCAACAAACCGTCGTCATCAACGAAGTGGCCTGGGGCGGCACGGCCGCCAGCAGCGCCGATGAGTGGATGGAGCTTTTCAACCCCGGCGATGCGCCGCAAAGCCTCGACGGCTGGACCCTCTCCACCGGCGATGGTCGCATCACCATTACCCTCGCCGGCGTCCTGGCGCCTCATGGCTTTTATCTGCTGGAACGCACCGACGACGCCACGGTCAGCGACATCCCCGCTGACCAAATCTACACCGGCGATCTGCTCAACAGCGGCGCTTCGCTCTTCTTGCGCGACAACAGCAGCAGCCTGATTGACTCTGCCAACGGCAATGGCGGCGCCTGGCCGGCCGGTTCCGGCTCTCCCGGCTATTTCTCGATGGAACGCATGGACCCCGCCGCGCCGGACACTGACGGCAACTGGGCCGCCAACAACGGCGTCACTCGCAACGGTCACGACGCCAACGGCAACCCCCTGAACGGCACCCCCCACCAGCCCAATTCCGTCTACCAGCCCGCGCCGACCGCCACGCCCACAGACACGCCCACACTGCCTGCACCTACCGCCACGCCGACCGGCGTCAGCACGATTACACCCACCGCCACGCCGGTTGACACGGCAACGCCAACTACCACGCTGGTCGTCACCCCAACCCCCACGCCCACATCCGAACCGGGCGCAACCGATACGCCGACGCCAA
>CAZCRC010000070.1:3888-6450 GCA_964500995.1 uncultured Actinomycetes bacterium | reverse complement strand
CCCGCCCGCACCCGGCTGGGACGGCAGCCTCGCCACCCCAACCCCCACGCCCACGTCGGCGGCGACCCCAACCCCCACGCCCACATCCGAACCGGGCGCAACCGATACGCCGACGCCAACGATGACTGCGCTTCCAACCCCCACACCGACGCCCGAACCAGGCGCAACCGATACGCCCACGCCCACCGGCACGCCGACGCCAACGCCGCTGTACGACATCGTCATCAACGAGGTAGAGTACGACACGGTGCAGGCGGGCAGCGACAGCGACTACGAGTGGTTCGAGCTGTACAACAAGGGCGAGACGGCGCTGGCGCTGAGCGGCTGGCGCATCGGCGACAACAGCAGCCAGGACATCATCCCCGACCTGACCATCGCCGGGCACGGCTTCGTCATCGTGGCCGCCAGCCCGCAGTTCCACGTCAACTACCCGGTCGTGCCCGCGCCCGTGGTGTTCCTCAACAACGCCATCGGCAACGGCCTGGGCAACAGCGGCGACCGCCTGCTGCTCTCCAACCCGGCCGGGCTGACCGTGGACGGGCTTTCCTGGGGCGCTGACACCACCGTGCTCGATCCTTCCGTGCCAATCGTGCCGGCCGGTCACTCGTCCGAGCGTCTCAGCGCGGGTTACGACACCGACACCGCGGCCGATTGGGTCAACCGCTTCCCGCCCGCACCCGGCTGGGACGGCAGCCTCGCCACCCCAACCCCCACGCCCACGCCCGAACCGGGCGCAACCGATACGCCGACGCCCACCGTAACATCCGCGGTGACGCCAACGGAGACCCCAACGCTGACCGTCACCCCCACACCCACGCCGCTTCCGCCCATCTCCCTGAACGAGGTGCTACCCGCGCCATTCGCCATTGACTGGAACGGCGACGGCACGCCCGACCAGAACGATGAATGGATCGAACTGTACAACGCGGGCGCGTCCGTGGTCAACCTGGAAGGCTGGCAGCTCGACGACCTGGCGAACGGCGGCACCGCCCCTTACACCATCCCGGCCGGACGCCTCCTGGGGCCTGGCGAGTTTGCCATCTTCTTCCGCAGCGAGACCGGCGTTGCGCTCAATAACACCGGCAGCGAGCAGGTACGCCTGCTGGCCCCGGGCGGCATCCAGGTGGAAGACTACTGGTTCGCCAATCCCGATGTGGACTGGTCGTACAGCAAAATCGTTGATGGCGGCGCGGTTTGGACCGACGCCTACCCGCCGTCGCCGGGCGCTTCCAATCAACCGGCCACCTCCACGCCAACCGCGACCGCCACACTCACCCCAACCAGCGGCCCCACGCCGACGCTCACCCCAACGCCCACCCCCGACCCGTCCTGGCAGGGCGTGCGCCTCAACGAATTCCTGGCCGCGCCCGAAAACGTGGACTGGAACGGCGATGGCATCCTGGATGAAGATGATGAATATGTGGAGCTGTTCAACACAGGCGACGTTCCCGTGGATGTGGGCGGCTGGCAGTTCGACGACATCGCCAACGGCGGCTCGACCCCGTACACCTTTGCGGCCGGCGTTCTGCTGCCCGCACATGGCTTCCGCGTCTTCTTCCGCAGTGAGACCGGCGTGGCGCTCAACAACACCGGCGGCGACGACGTTCGTCTACTGGCGCCCGACGGCCAGCAGACGCAAATTTTCCATTTCACGACGGCGGGCGACGACCAGGCCTGGAGCGCGTTGCCCGATGGCAGCGACACCTGGGTAGATTCCGTGCCGCCGTCGCCCGGCGCCAGCAATCAGCCCGCGCTCGGCCCGGTCACGGTCAGCGGCGCGGTCTACCGCGGCCAGCCTGGCGACACCACGCAGCCGCTGGGCGGCGTCACCGTGCAGTTGTGGGCCGGAGCGGCCGTCAACGCCTGGGACCGCTGGCTGCTCAACGGCCTGACGCGGCCCGACGGCAGCTTCCTCCTGGAGCTCCCCCAGGCCCTGGCCGAATTCCCCTACTACCACGTGGTCGAGATTGACCCGGCCGGCCTGACCTCCGTGGCCGCGCTGGCCGGCAGCGGCGGCATCGTGATGGACCCCAACTGGATCGCCATCGGCCCCACGAGCGGCGGCCAGTTCACCGGCTTTGCCTTCTGGGACGACGAGCCTTCGGCCACGCCAACCGCCCTGCCTGCCGCGGCCGTGCTCATCACTGAAGTGGAGTATGACAGCATCGAGCCTGGTACTGACAGCGCGTGGGAATGGGTGGAACTGCGCAACAACAGCGATTCCCTGCTGCGCCTCAGCGGCTGGTCGCTGACTGATAACCTGGGCGCTGACCTGCTGCCAACCCTGGTGCTCACGCCCGGCGCCTTTCTGATCCTGGCCGCCAGCCCGGCCGATTTCCTGGCGCACTACCCGGCTGTCACCGCACCCATCATCGCCATCGCAGATGGGCAGCTCGGCAATGGCCTGGGCAACACCGGCGACCTCCTGCGCCTGAGCGACGGCGCCGGCCGCCCGATTGACGCGCTCTCCTGGGGCGACAACACTGCCGTTTTTGATCCGTCCGCGCCCGATGTAGCGCCCGGTCACAGCCTGGCCCGCCGCGACCCGGCCGTGGACACCGA
>CAZCRC010000070.1:0-3788 GCA_964500995.1 uncultured Actinomycetes bacterium | reverse complement strand
ACCCGGCCTGGGCGGCCGTGCGCCTGAACGAGTTCCTGCCCGCGCCAGAAGCCGTGGACTGGAACGGCGACGGTGTGCTGGATGAGGATGACGAGTACGTGGAACTTTTCAACACCGGCGACGCCACGCTCGACCTGGGCGGCTTTCAGTTCGATGACATTGCCAACGGCGGCTCGACGCCTTACAGCTTCGCGGCCGGCACGCTGCTGCCTGCGCACGGCTTCCTGGTCCTCTTCCGCAGCCAGAGCGGGGTGGCGCTCAACAATACTGGCGGCGACGATGCGCGTCTGCTGGCGCCGGACGGCCGCGAGCTGCAGGCGGTGCATTACGCCAGCGCGCACGATGACCGCGCCTGGAGCGCGCTGCCCGATGGCGGCGATGCCTGGAGCGGGGACTCTGCGCCCTCGCCCGGCCACAGCAATTGCCCGGAGGAGGATTGCATCCCGCCCACGCCAACCGTCACCCGCACGGCGACGCCCACGCGCACACCAACTCTGACCGCGACGCCGACGCCGCAGGGCACGCCTGGGCTGCTGCGCCTGGGCGAGGTGTTGTACGACGGCACGACAGCCGGCTCCGAAGGCGACGAATTCATCGAGCTGTTCAACGCTGACCAGGGGCCGCTCGACCTCGGCTTCTACCGCGTGGGCGATGAGGAGACGGCCGGCGGCGGCGAAGGCATGTACCGCCTGCCTGCCGGCGTGTTGCTGGCGCCCGGCCAGGCCATCGTCATCGCCAAGAACGCGGCCGCGTACCGGGCGCGCTTCGGCGCCTGGCCCGATTTCGAGGCGATCGTCAGCGGCGCCGACTACCCGGACAGCCCGGAAGTACCCAACCTGGCGCGTGACACCGACTGGGGGCATGGCAGTTGGACCCTCTCCAACAGCGGCGACGAGGTGCTGCTGCTTGGGCCAGATGATCGCGTGCTCGACGCCCTCGCCTTTGCGGATGGCGACGCGGCCGGCCTGGGGTTGGCCGGTCATGCGGAGGCCGAACAGCCTTATTCCTTGCAGCGGGTGGGCGGAGCGGACAGCAACGACCTGGACGCCGATTTGCGCGTGGCGCTGCCCAGTCCGGGCTGGGTGGAGCCCTGGCCGACGCCGGGCGCCGCGCCCGCGCCCTGGATTTTGCCTGGCGGCTGGCAGGGCGTTTGGGGCGGGCTGCTGGCGCAGTCTGGCTTTGGCGACGGTGAAGGGGGGCCGGCCTATGTCCTGGCCCGCGGGCAGGCGGCGGGGCTGCATTTCCTGGCCCTGAACGATCCCCTGGCGAATTTGACTGCCGCACGCTGGCAGCAGACCTATGAGGCTGCGGCGGGTGTGCAGGGACTGCTGCCCTTCATCGGCCTGGCCGCGGACGGCATTGACCTGACCGGCGTGGATCAACTGCCGGGCGCGGGCGATCTCCTGGCCTGGGCGGCCAGTCATCCGGCGGTGTTGGTCAGCGCGGCGGCCGCGGACTGGGAAGCGCACAGCCCCCTGGCCGCGGACCTGGTTTCGCTGCTGGAAGCCAGCCCCGCTGATGTGGGCGAGGCGCAGGCGATCACCCTGGCGTTTGCACAGGCGTGGGCCAACGGCCGGCGCACGGGCCTGGCGCCGCTGACCTGGGCGCCTGATCTGAACTGGCGCATCGGCGCGCTCACGTCGGCGCTGGCGCCGGCGCAGGTCCTGGATGCCTTGCGCAGCGGCCGCACCTGGCTGACGACCGATCGCGACCTGGGGCTGATCGTGCAGGCGGGCGCGCAGTGGTCCGGCGGCTTGATCTCCAGCCAGGCGCCGGCCAGCCTGACCGTCCACTACGCCGATGACGAGGCCGCCACGCTGGAGCTGCTCGACGGCGGGCAAATTCTCACGCAGACGGTGGTGGGCGGGAACGCCGCCTGGGCGCTGACGCTGGCGGTTGCGCCGGGCGGCGCGCTGTGGGCCAGGGCCATTCAGCCCGATGGCGATGTGGCCGCGGCCAGCCCGCTGTTCGTGGAAGGCCCGCTGCCCGCGCCCGGCCTGCGCCTCAACGAGATGATGGTTTCGCCGCGCTCGGATTGGAACCATGACGGAGTGGGAGATACGGACGATGAATGGATCGAAGTCGTCAACATCGGCCTGCGGCCGGTCAACCTGCTGAACTGGCAGTTGACCGACACCGAGCCAACCGTCGGCCAGACCAGCACCTGGCGCAAGGGCGTGAGTGAATGGTTGGCGCCCGGCCAGTACACCCTCTTCTTCCGCAGCGAGACCAACATCAGCCTGAACGACACCGGCGACTGGATTCGCCTGCTCGATGCGCAGGGCCGGGTGGTGGATCAGTTCCATTTTGCGACCAGCCCCGGCGCCGATCGCACCTGGGCGCGCACGCTGAACGGCGGCGGCGCGTGGGTCAACGACATGGCGGTCACCATTGGGCTGCCCAACCTGCCGGGCACGGCCACGCCAACCCCAACCCCGAAGGCGACGCGGCGACCGCCTACCCCCACGCCCGCGCCCATTCGACTCATGGAGGACATCGGCGCGGCGCGTGCGCTGCCGTTGAACAGCCGCGTGGTCATCAGCGGGCAGGTGACGGCGCCGTTGGGCAGCCCGGACAAGTCTGCGTTCTATGTGCAGGTGGGCCGGTACGGCATTCGGGTCGAGATCACAGGCAGCGCTTCTTACCCGCGCCTGAACCTGGGCGACCACGTGCAGGTGAGCGGTCGCCTGGGCACGGAACGCGGGGAGTTGAAGCTGCGGTTGAGCAACCCGACCGATGTGGCGCGACTGGGCGCGGGCGCGGCGTTGGCCGCGACGCCGCTGCGCAGCGGCGCGCTGGGTGAGGCCTGGGAGGGCGCGTTGGTGCGCATCAGCGGGCAGGTGGTGGAGTTGAGCAGCGGCGCGCTGGTGCTGGACGACGGTAGCGGGAAGGTGCGCGTCTTCGTTTCTTCGACCGCGCCCTTCAAGCGGCCGGCCGCGCGCCGCGGGCAGCGCTGGGTCGTCACCGGCATCGTCAGCCAGTATGGCAGCAAGGCGCCCTTCACCGACGGCTACCGCCTGCTGCCGCGCTCCGTGCGCGACTTCCAGCAGATCGTGACGACCCGGCCAGCCGCCGCGGTCAGGCTGGTTGGCCGCGGGCTGAGAATCACTGCTCGCGAGATCGAGTAGCAGGGCAACGCCAGCAGCGCGCATCATGGAGGCTGGCAGTTATGGGGGGTGCGCATGGACCAGAGGCCGATTGTTGACAGGGATTGACAGAGACACAGAAACCCAACGAGTTGCGCCCTGAGAAGTGTTAGGTTACAATCAACCCATTGCAATAATTGGTATTGGTTTAGGTGTGCGCGCTGGCCGCAAAGGGCTATTCTTTGTCGTACTGTGTGTAGCGGTCATCGGAGCCTATGCGCTGCCCACTGTGCCAATGAAGCGTGAGACACTTCAGCGGCTGAATTTAGTGTACAATTCAGTCGAACGCTTGCCGAGATCGGCGGGTGGTTTGCAAAAGACGACAGCGGTTGGCGCCGCGAAGACAACCGCTTCTACGAAAGAACCTATGCATCATGGTCGCAATTCCTGGGTTACTACAGTTATTTGCCCAATATCCGAAACTCGGCGGTCTGTTTGGTCTCGTCGCCGCAGTGGCATTTGCCTACTTGGGATTTGTGAACTGGAATGAAGTACAGAAGATGCCCGAAGCGCCTATTAACGTCTCTGTGACGCAAGCGGCTGCGCTAGTCAATTCGGGCGAGAGCGCCTGGGTTATTCTTCAGCACATACAGTGGGATTGCGAGAATATCGTTCACAGCTACGTGAGTCGTCGCAGTTACC
>CAZCRC010000069.1:0-9333 GCA_964500995.1 uncultured Actinomycetes bacterium | reverse complement strand
AAGTCGGTCGAGGTCTCGCCGAGGTCTACAGTCACGTCATGACCAAGTGGGAGTACGCAACAGCACCCGTCCTGATCCATGCCACGCAGCAGATCCTGAACAACTGGGGACTCGATGGCTGGGAACTCATCCAGATCGTGCCCGGTCCGAACCCGGAGAACGTGGTGGCCTACTTCAAACGGCCGCTTTCGTGAGTCGAGTCGAGGCGCGGCTGGCAGAACTCGGGCTGGAGTTGCCCGAGGTCGTCCCGCCGCTCGCCGCCTATGTTCCGGCCGTGGTCGTCGACGGGTGGGTCTACACGGCGGGGCAACTGCCCTTGCGTGACGGTGAACCGGTGGCGGTCGGCCACGTCGGTGCGGAGGTGAGTCCCGAAATCGGCGCCGAGTGCGCTCGGCAGTGTGCGCTCAATGGTCTGGCCGCGATCAAGGCCGCGGTGTCGGACTTGGACTCGATCGCGCAGATCGTCAAGGTCACTGGGTTCGTCGCGAGCGCGCCCGGATTCACCGGTCAGCCGATCGTGATCAACGGCGCCAGCGAGTTCTTGGGCGCCGTCTTCGGCGACGCGGGGCGCCATGCGCGTTCTGCTGTGGGAGTGGCGGAACTGCCGCTGGGGGTTCCCGTCGAGGTCGAGTTCCTCGGACGCTTGCGGGCCTGACCGTGCAGCCCGAACGGCCGACGCTGACGATGCCAGCTGAACTCACGCGGCGGGCCCAGGCGGTCGTCGACGGCGCTGCCGACGAGTGGCAAGTGCCGGACGCAGTGGATGCGGCGACGGTGATCCTGCTGCGCGACACCCCGTCGGGCCTTGAGGTCTTTTTGCAGCGTCGCGTCAACCGCATGACGTTCGCACCGGGGATGTACGTGTTCCCCGGTGGACGCGTGGAGCTGTCGGATGCGGACCTGCCCTGGGTCGGGCCGCAGGCCGAGCCGTTCGCCGTCCGTGCCGGAGCGGGGGTGACCGCGACCTTCCGCGCGCTGACGGTTGCAGGTGCCCGCGAGACCTGGGAAGAGGCGGGAACCGCCTTGGCCGCGACGGCCGCCGGCGCGGTGACCGGCACCCCGCAGCGCCCTGACGACGATTTCGCCGCCTGGCTGCAGCAGCACGGATACCGCGTGGACGGCACCGCATTTCTGCCCTGGAGCCACTGGATCACTCCCGAGGTCGAGGCCCGGCGCTTCGACACCCGCTTCCTGGTGACCCCACTGCCACCGGGGCAGCGTGCCGTCGACCGGGGTATCGAGTCCGACCACTCGTCCTGGTTCCGGCCGGCAGATGCGCTGGCGCGTGTCCGGGCGGGGGAGATGCCCATGTTGCCGCCGACCTCGCATGCGCTGGAGGAACTCGCCCGCTTCGCTGACGTGGCTGCAGTGGTCGCCGAGGCGCGACAGCGACGACCGCGACCGTGGCTTCCCCGTCCGACGCGCGCGGCTACCGGGGACATCACCTGGCAACTGGTGGACGCCTACACCGGCGACGTGGTGGTCCCGTGACGAAGGGTCCGGTCGTGATCGGGTCGACTGCACCCTGGCAGTCCGGGGTGGTCCTGCCAACGGTCGAGTGCGTGCTGGCACCCAACGCGTCACCCATGACCCTGGATGGGACGAACACGTGGATCCTCGGGGCGCCGGGCTCGTCGGCGGTACTCGTGGATCCGGGGCCGTCGGATCCCGTTCATCTGGCGCAGGTCCGCCATGCTCTGGCGGCTCGTGATCAGTCGGTGGCGACCATCGTGTTGACCCACGGCCACGACGACCACTCCGCCGGAGCCAGGCTCTTCGCGGAGTCGTTGGCGGCGCCGGTGCGAGCGCTTGACCCGCGGCATCGGTACGGGTCAGAGGGGCTGTCGGAGGGGGACGTCATTGCAGTCGGCGATGTCGAACTGCGGGTCGTGGGCACCCCCGGCCACAGCTCCGACTCGCTGAGTTTCCACCTGGTGGCCGAGCAGGCCGTGCTGACCGGCGACACGTTGTTGGGACGCGGGACGACGGTCGTCGCCTGGCCGGATGGGTCGCTCAGCGACTATCTGGCGTCACTGGAGCGATTGCGGATCCTTGCCGAGGAACAGGATTTGGGCCATGTCCTGCCCGGTCACGGTCCGGCACTGGCCGATCCGCTCGCGGTCGTGACCGAATACGTCCAACACCGCCACGAACGGCTGGATCAGGTGCGGGCGGCGATCGAGGGTGGTGCGGCATCCGTGGCGGACGTCGTTGCGCTCGTGTATGAGCCGTTACCCCCCGGGGTGTATCCGGCGGCCTATGCCAGCGCCGCCGCCCAGTGGGAGCACCTGACGGGAAAGGCGCCGCAGCACCCGGCGTGGTGAGGATCAGGCGGGGGGTGTTTTCGTCGCCGTCACGCGCAGTCGGACGTAGTCGGCGTACCAGGTGGAGCCGTCCCGCAACACCGGGTCGAGAAGTGCCACCGCGTCCGCAATCACCTGTGCCTGTTGCGCTTCGGGGACCTGGTGGGCGTCCAGGAACCCCTGCCGGAACGTTCGCAGCCAGTCGGTCATGGTGCCGGGAAGCCGAGTCTGGCGCGGGATCAGTTCGGCGTGGATGTCGGTGAATCCAGCCCCGATCAAGACGTCGGTGTAGGCGGCGGGGGTCGGGTAGTACTGGCCGGGATCCGCGTCCGGGAATCCGTGGTGACCCATGGCCGCAGTCAGCGCGGTGCGGATCGCCGCGATGTTGCCGAACCCGCCGAACTCAACGGCCAGCCGCCCCCCGGGTCGCAGGGCCGCGAACATTGCGGCCGCCACGGGAACCGGCTCCAGCATCCAGTGCAAGGCGGCGTTGGAGAAGATCGCGTCGAACTCATCGGAGAAGTCGAGGTGGGCACCATCGCCGACTCGGGCATCGATGCCCAAGTCCCGCGCAGTGGCGACCAGTTCGGGCGATGCATCGACTCCGACGACGGATGCCCCGGCGGCAACGATGGTCTGGGTTAGCGCCCCGTCACCACACCCAAGATCCAGAATGTGTTCGCCCGCTTGCGGGTCCAAGAGGGCCAGGACAGCGGAACCATGCTGCGCGACGAACCGGCCGTGAGTGCTGTAGTCGGAAGCGTCCCAACGGTTCGTCGGGTTACTCATTGCGGGACGCGCCGCAGTCAGCGGGCGCGCCGCTGCAGGCGCTCGTGGTCGATGAGGATCACGGAACGGGACTCCAACCGGATCCAACCCCGCGAGGCGAAGTCCGCGAGTGCCTTGTTGACGGTCTCCCGTGAGGCGCCGACCAGTTGGGCCAACTCCTCTTGGGTCATGTCGTGAGTGACGCTGACCCCGCCTTCGACGGGTACCCCGAATCGTTCACCGAGGTCCAGGAGAGCCTTCGCGACGCGACCGGGGACATCGGAGAAGACGAGGTCCGACATGGCCTCGTTGGTGCGCCGCAGGCGCTGTGCCAGTGCGGTGAGAAGTGCCTCAGCGACCTCGGGGCGCCCGGACAGCCACGGCCGCAGGGCATCATGGCCGACCTCACGGGCGACAACATCGGTGAGCGCGGTTGCGGTTGCCGCGCGCGGACCTGGGTCGAACAAGGACAACTCGCCGATCATCTCGCCAGGGCCGATCACGGCCAGCAGGGCGTCGCGACCATCGGCCGAGGCAGTGCCCAGTTTGATCTTGCCCTCTTCGATCACGTAGAGCCGATCTCCCGGATCGCCCTCGCGGAAAAGGATGCCCCCCTTGGCCAGTCGGACCAGATTCGTCGCAGCCCGTAGCGCAGCCGCAGCCTCGGGATCGAGTGCAGCGAACAGCGGTGCCTGCATCAGCACGTCATCCACGCGGGGTCAGTCCTTTCGTCGGGCACCGCTCCTAGTGTGGCGCACATCGCAGCCGGATGCAGGCCCTCATCGGGTCATTCGCCCGATTCGGAATCCCAGTGCGCCCATTTGGCTTCGGAATCCGCGGAACCGGACGGTGAGCGGAGAGCGCGAGTTGGTGCGCGAGTACCGCCGCGAACTGCACCAACGCATTGACCATGTGACCGGCGAACTGATCGCTCGGTACCGCGAGAATCCGACGTTGGCCCTGACCGCTGAGGCGTCCCATCGCATTCAAGTTGCGCCTGAGCACGTGCCATGCCAGGCGCAGTGATAAGGTGACCTTATGGCCCTGTTGGAGGAGTACCTCGACGCGCGGCGCGACGAAGACGTTGCGCGACTGCGTCGTGTGCTCGCGTTGCGGGCGATGATCGAGAATGGGATGAGCCAGCGGCAGATCGCCGAGGAGCTCGGCATCAGTCAGCCAGCGGTCAGCCAGCAACTCAAGTCCGCGCCGGCACTGCGGGGTGTTCATCCCGAACTCCTCCTCAATGCGGCGGCGCCGGTCTTGAAGGCCTTGGCCGCCGAGCGTGGATACACGCGCCTCGCGGTCTTCGGCTCCGTGGCGCGGCACCAGGCACGCCCCGGCTCGGACATCGACCTGATCGTGGAAGCGCCCGCCGGGACGTCGTCGTTCGACTTCCTCCGTTTCCAGCAGTTGGTCGAACAGGTCCTGGGTCGTGAGGTCGACCTGGTCGAATACGGCGGCTTGCGGCCACGACTCGATGACGACATCCGGCGTGAGGCGGTGCTGCTGTGATGGGCCGCAGGGCCGCCAAGGAGTTGCTCCACATCCGGGGCTGGCTCGAACGCGTCGACGAGATCGTCGATCGCGGCGAGGAGGCGTACCTCACCGACGATCTGCTTCAGGAGGCCGGGGACTCCCTGATGATGAAGCTCGGCGAGGCGGCCAACAGGCTGGCAAGGCTCGGCGTGCTTGCCCCGGAGGGGGTTGAGTGGGCACTCGCCGTTGCCAACAGGAACTTCATCATCCACCAGTACGACGAGGTCAACCGCGCCATCACGTGGCAGACGCTGGCTGTCGACCTACCGGCGTGGAAGGTCTCGCTGACTGCTCTCTTCCGGGCCGCGGATGCAGCGATCGAGGCCGGGCTCGACAATCATGGCTCGCCTTGACAGTTGGGGATCCCTCTTCGGATTCCGTCGCGGTCAGCCGCCGTGCAGACGCTCGTTGAGGGCTGTGAGTGCCAATGCGGGTTCCTCGCGGTACCGCGCGATCAACTCCCCGGTCACGTGGTCGATCCGTTGATGCAGTTCGTGGCGATACTCGCTCAGCCGTTCCTCGGCTTCGCGAAGTCGCGCCACCAAAGCGGCTCGTTCGTCGGGGTCGTCGGGGGTCATCTGTTGCCACAACTCGGCGAGGTCGGGCAATGGCGGCAGTCCGGATGCGGAGTCGACGCTGAGTGCTGCGATGCGGCGATGCGCGGAACGGGAATCGGCCAGGACCCGCTCCAACCCGCGGCCGGCGGATACTGCCGAGCTGGCGTTGTCGATCAGGTCGATGCGGGCCTGGATGATGCGCCGCCAATAGGAGACCCGCGATTCCTCGTCATTGAAACCCGCTCGACGGCGGCGCAACTCCGCCAATTCGATGCCATCGAACTCGGCGTCCCGCTGTGGCGGGGGCCGACGCCTGCGGGAGCCGGTGGGCGATGCCGAGGCGGAGGTGCCGGGGCGCTGCTTTGGCAGCATGAGCCGGTCCACTTCCATCACAGCCTCCCGACCAGGACCGGTCACTGTCCGTGACCAGTACGTGCATCGTGATCGTCACGCTGCGTGTTGAGTGGGTTCGTCCGATCGGGTCACCGGGTCGGGATCGGCACGCTGGATCGTGGCCCCGTCGTCGTCACGCCCAACTGGCCGAGGTCATGGGCATCGGTAGTCCAGCCGTCATAGGAGCGGACGTAGTAGACCGCCTGGTCGTGGTCCCTGGCGACGTACCACTGGGTGTAGTCCCCCGAGGCGGCGAGGTGTCGCGGAACGCTGACCAGATCGAGGCAGTGGAACGCCTGGTTGATGGCATCCCGGGTGTCGGTGACCGTCGTGGTGACCTCACTGAGCACGGTCGCCCGCACGAACCGCGAGGGTGGCGTGACATCGCCGGGTAGTCCCACCAGCCCCGATCCGTTGCCCGTGGGAGTGACCTCGAGGCCCATCAGATTTCGCGGCGCGGCCTCGACGTTGGTGAGATCCAAGTAGTTGCGCAGGTTCGTCGTGTGCCAATCGAAGGTGGGTGAGTTGGTGAGGACGCCGACGGGATTGTCGTGCAGGTGCATGGCACCGTTGACGAACTCCACGACGAGGTCGCCGCCGTGTGCATCGTGGATGCTCAGGTGCTCCGTGAACGCGAAATCGAGCAGGGGCTCGACCATGTCGGGGACTGGTCGATCTGCGGGCCACATCTGTCGGATGGGAGCGTTCCAGATCGTCGCCCCGGTCAGGGCTGTTCGGACGTCGGCCACCGTGCGGCAGGTGCCGAGCAGCCACCCGGCCAGGTTGATGAAGTCGATGACGCCGGTCGCACAGTCCGCGGGTGCAGTGGTGGTCAGATCCGTCTCGGGCAGCCACAGGGTGCCCACGGACAATCCCGCCTCGTTGAGCCCGTCGCAGAACGCGAAGTCGAATCCGAAGGCGTCCATGCCCACGAAACCGAGGTCGTTCGTCCACTCCTTGGCCGGTGCCTGAGTGCCCGTGGCGGTGGCGGTCCACTGCTGGCCGCGCGGGACGATCTGCACCCGGGAGTGCGTCTCGTAGTTGAAGTCCAAGGTGCGGGCCGAGACGTGCCGGTCGGCAAGTCGGACCAGACGCAGATCAGTGCACATCGTGGGGTGTCCTTCGGTCGGGGCTGCAGGCTCTAGGGTTCCAGGTGTGACCCTTGTTCCGCCGGATCCACCTGCGTTCTATCGCACGGAGACGCCGTTGGCGCGGACGCGGCGGGCTCGCCGAGTCATGCGGATGTTGTCTGAGACGTACCCCGATGCGCACTGCGAACTCGATTTCGATTCGCCGTTTGAGTTGTTGCAGGCCACCGTCCTGTCGGCTCAGTGCACGGATGCCCGGGTCAACATGGTGACCCCGGTGCTGTTCGGCCGGTGGCCCAGCCCAGCCGATCTGGCTGGTGCTGACCGTGCCGATCTGGAAGAAGTGATCAAATCCACGGGCTTCTTCCGGGCCAAAGTGAACAGTTTGTTGGGGTTGTCCCAAGCGATTGTCGAGGACTATGACGGCGAGGTGCCGGGAACCCTGCCGGAACTGGTCGCGTTGCCGGGAGTGGGCCGCAAGACGGCGAACGTCGTTCTCGGCAATGCCTTCGGCGTTCCCGGGATCACGGTAGACACCCACGTGGGTCGGCTGAGTCGCCGACTTGCCTTCACGGTTCACGACGACCCGGTGAAGGTCGAGCACGACCTGATGGAGTTGTGGCCGGCGCCGGACTGGACGCAGTGGTGCCACGTTCTGATCTGGCACGGGCGACGCCGCTGCCACTCCCGTCGGCCGGCGTGCGGGGCGTGTCCGGTGGCGCGCTGGTGTCCCTCGGCCGGGGTGGGCCCGCTGGACGAGGTAGCTGCTCAGCGTCTGGTCAAGGACGGCGCCTGACGCCCTTGATCTGGGCGTCGGTGGTGGCGAGCGTGGCGATCACCCTCACACGTGGGGGATGCTGGCTCATGGGGACACCGAACGGAGCGAACGCACATGGCGCCAACGGCGTGGGTGGATGACCGGGTTCTCCCGGCGTTGCCACGGTGGCTCGCGCCGATCGTTGCTGCCCTGCAGCGCATCACGCCCGAGGACCTGAGTGCGTTCCTGCCGCCGCCGGAGGGCGGTCGCCCAGGTGCGGTGCTGATGCTGTTCGGCGAGGCTGACCACGGCCACGACCTGCTCATCATCGAACGGGCTCACGACATGCGATCGCATGCCGGCCAGCCGGCGTTCCCCGGTGGGGCGATCGATGCGACCGATTCCGACGCCATCGCGGCTGCGTTGCGCGAGGCACAAGAGGAGACCGGGCTTGACCCACGTGGCGTGACGGTGTTCGGCACGCTGCCAGACCTGTGGCTGCCCCCATCCGGGTTCGTGGTGACGCCGGTCCTGGGGTGGTGGTCCACTCCGACGCCGGTCGCTGTGGCTGATCCGGCCGAGGTTGCGTCTGTGCACCGGGTCCCCATTGCGGAACTGCTCGAACCCGCGCACCGCGTCGAGGTTCGTCATCCGCTCGGGTACGTGGGGCCAGGGTTCGAGGTCAACAACCTGCTGGTCTGGGGGTTCACGGCCGGATTGATCTCACGACTGTTCGACGCTGCGGGCTGGACGATTCCGTGGGAGCCGGCCCGGCAGGTGGACATCAGCCCCTACCTGTGACGATCGTCAGCGGCGCGGTGCCACCGGCGGTAGTTCCGCCAGCCAGGGCAGAACAAGGTCGGCGAACCGGTCCGGTGCTTCCTCCTGCGGGAAGTGACCGACTCCGGCAAGGTCCACCCTGCGGTAGTCACCGCGGACGAACACCTCGCCGCCATCAGAGGTCCGGGGCAGGATGCTGCCGTCGGCCAGGCCGTTGATCTGCAGCACCGGTTGGCGGACGGGGAACTCCATGCGCTGCTGGAACCGACGGCCATCGGGACGGGGGATCGACCGGACCGCCCACCGGTGGTACTCCAGGGCGCAGTGCGCGGTGGAACTGAACTGGATCGCGGCGCGATACATGGCCGCCTCCGCAGGCGACGGCCACTGCGGGGTGGCGCTCCAGCGCTTCAACAGCACCTCGACACGAGCCGCGTTGTTCTTGGTCAGAGCCCGCTCGGGGGCGAGCGGCCACTGATAGTTGATCGCGTACCGAGACAGCCTGCGTTGCTCCGGATCGCTGACGATTCCGCGGCGCAGCAGGACGGGATGCGGCATCGACACGGGCACGATCGCCCGCACCGCGGACAGTCTCATGACGGCTGCTGCCCAGGCGATCATGCCGCCCCAGCCGTGGCCGATCATGACCGCACTGGATTCGCCGAGGGATCGCACGACGCCGGCAACGTCAGCCGAGAGCGTGTGTGGGTCGTATCCGTGCGGCGTGTGGTCGGATCCACCGTAGCCGCGCAGGTCCATGGCCACGGCGCGATAGCCGGCCTCGGCCAACTGCGGCAGCAGATGTCGCCAGGTCCACCAATACTGTGGAAACCCGTGCATGAGGACCACGAGCGGCCCGTCGCCCATCGTTGCGATGTGGAAGCGCGCCCCGTTGGCGGCGACATCGCGGTGTTCCCACGGACCCTCGGCCCAGACCGCCTGCTCCGGCGTGACGACCGGTTCGGCGTCGGTGTCGGACATGCGGGTCACTTCAGGCTGTTGCGGACGTCCCCGGCGCGGTTGGCCACAGCGTCGGTCGCTCGCTGCGCCGGCAGTCGCTCCGGCTGCTTGCCCGACAGCATCTGACGGGTCTGCGCGAACTCCGCCTTGGCGCGGGGGATCCCCTTGATCGACTTGGCTCGCTTGCGGCC
>CAZCRC010000068.1:0-9387 GCA_964500995.1 uncultured Actinomycetes bacterium | reverse complement strand
CTGAACATCCGACAGAGTCGCGAATCGCCGTTGCCGCGGGACGTCGACGGTGGAGCCGTGGAAGTCCACGGCCCCCCCGCGGGCCAACAGCGCGGCCAGCTGATCTTCGGCCGCATACACCGCCGCCCGTCGCGAGTCCCGGGGTTGGGTCACCGGCGCAACTCACCTCGCCGCCCGGCGACTTCGGTCCGGTCACTCAGATTCACGGTGTGTGCGTCGCGTTGACCGGCGGCAGTTGCCGAGCCGGGTCGGCCGCGGACTGACGAACGATTGCCGTTCCAGGAACCACGTGCCTGGGACTGTCGTCGGTAGAACGCGGAGACGTCATCCGCGCGGTGGCGCAGCGCCACCACCGCGCCGGTGTCGCCCACACCCGCGGCTTCGTCGGCATCGGTGGCGGTTCGTACGGCTCGTTCGTGCGCCTCCACGAGTCGCAGACCGATCGTGTTGACGAAGGACTCGTAGTACGTGGACCGTGCCGTCTGCCGGGTCATGGCCGCCAGGTAATGGCGACCGCGTTGCCGGACGATGCGCTGATCGTCGCGCCACTGCCCGCTGTCGAGGTAGGCCTCGCCGAATCGGACCATGTGTGTGGCGATGCGCGTCCACAACACCTCGGCGGCGTCTATGTCGTCGGTGAATCCGTAGGCGATGACGTACGTGGAGTTGTGAGCAACGTCCACTTGGAGCCCGTTCACCTGTCCGATGAGGGCGAACAGGCGGACCAGGTGCCGATTCGCGTGGCGCCGGGGCTCACCGATCTGGATCGTCCGGTTGACCGGCATCGTGGGGCGTACGCGCGCGTCCTGGTGCATCCGGGCACGCGCCAGTGAGATCGAGTGGGCGGTGGCCAGTGCCTGCGCCTTCTCGAAGTAGATGTGGGCCTCGTGCGGGGTTCCCGCGTTCTCGGCCTTGTTCAGCAGTTTGGAGATTCGTTCGATCATGGCCGCATCGTGCTTGGAGGGTCCGACAGGTGCCGGGCAGTGGCTACAGTTCGGATGTGCCCGACGTTCCCAGCCTGTCACAGGTCCTCGAACTTCTGGAAGAACGGGCAGACCCCGCCACGGCAGAGGAGTGGGATCGCGTCGGGTTGGTGTGCGGCGATCCGCAGCATCCGGTGGCCACGGTGCGTTTCGCCGTGGATGCCACGCCGACGGTTGTCGACGAGGCGATCGCGGCGCAGGTGGACCTCCTGGTCACCCACCACCCACTGCTGTTGCGCGGAGTTCACAGCATCGCCACGACCTCGAGCCGGGGGCGTGCGCTGACGCAACTCGTCCGCGCGGACTGTGCCCTGTTCACGATGCACACCAACGTCGATCAAGCGGCGGGGGGAGTCAGCGACGTCCTCGCGGATGCCATCGGCATGCACCCCCGCGATCGGCGTCCGATCCGGCCGCTGTCGAGCGATGCCACGAAGCGACTGGTGGTGTACGCCCCCGAGTCCGCCGCAAACGATCTGGTGGTGGCACTCGCCGCGGCGGGAGCGGGTCAGTTGGGGGCCTACGACTCGTGTGCGTACTGGACCGACGGGGTCGGCCAGTTCCGACCATTGCCGGGTGCGGAACCCCACATCGGTTCGGTCAACGAGGTCACGCAGGTGGCCGAGCGTCGCATCGAGATGATCATCCCCGAGGGTCGGCTCAGTGGTGCTGTCGCTGCGCTGCGTTCCGCTCATCCCTACGAGGAGCCCGCCTTCAGCATCGTGGACTCGGTGGCGCTGCCCACTGCGACCGGAGTAGGTCGTTTCGGCCCGGTCGAAACGACCACAGTGGGCGACTTGGCGGTGCGGATCGCGGAGTCGCTGCCGGCGAACGCCGCCGGAGTCCGGGTGGCGGGGAACCCGGACCGACCGGTCCACACCGCCGCGGTGTGTGGGGGAGCCGGCGATTCGTTGCTGGCAGATGTGGCCACACTCGGTGTCGATGCGTATGTCACCAGCGACCTGCGTCATCACCCTGCCCTGGACTTCGTGTGCGACAACGATGCTGCACTGATCGACATCCCGCACGCGAGCGGCGAATCGCTGTGGCTGCGACAGTGGGCCGATCAACTGGCCCGTGACGCACGTGACCGCGGGTGGACGCTCGCGACCACCACTCACCCGACAACCACCGATCCGTGGACCATGCATGTGGCCACACCAACGGAAGGCCCTCGTTGAAGGCATCACCGGAGCAGCAGCAGCGGCTGCTCAATCTGCAGCGCATCGACAGCGAGCTGGCACGCGTGCGACATCGGGCGCATTCCCAGTCCTTGGATGCGCAGGTGCAGCAACTGTCCGATGAACTTGTGGCGCTGCAGCGCGACATCGTTCAGGCGCAGACGAGCGGAGCGGATCTGCAACGGGCCGTGAACAAGTCCGAGGACGAGTTGGAGCGGGTACGCAAGCGACTGCAACGTGACCGGGAACTCGTGGAGCAGGGCGCGTCTGCGCGTGCGCAACGGGAGTTGGAGCACGAACTGGCGTCGCTGGCACGGCGCGTGTCCGACCTGGAGGACGCAGAGTTGGAGATGCTCGCCCAGCAGGAGCAACTGGCGCAGAAGGTAACCGAACTTCAGGCCTTGGAGGAACGAGTCAACGAGCGTCTGGTGCAGTCACGTGCGCAGCAGCAAGGGGCTGCGACGGACTCTGCCGCTCGAGCCCAGGAGTTGGTCCAAGAACGAACCGAGGCCATCGCCGGGCTGGACGAAGCCCTGGTGCGGCTGTACGGGTCGATCAGGGATCAGACCCCAATCGCTGTGGCGGAACTGACCGGCAACCAATGCGGTGGCTGCCGCCTGGAACTGCCGCCGCTGGAGGTGGCGCAGTTGCTCGGAGCGGCCCCCGAGGACGTCATCACCTGCGACGAGTGCGGATGCATCCTGGTGCGCTGAGCCCGCCGGTTCGACGGACGGGAGAGGCGGGGTCTGACAGTGTGTTCGCATGACGAGCAGGCTCGTGCGATTGGCAGACCAGGACGACCAGGTGCGTGCAGGGCTGCGCGACGTCCGCAAGGAACTGGGGATCCCCGATGACTTCCCCGAGGACGTCCAGGCGGCGGCTGCGATGGCCGCCGAGTCCACACCCGACGCCGATGAGCGACAGGACCTGCGCGACATCCCCTTCGTGACCATCGACCCCGAGGGTTCGATGGACCTGGATCAGGCCGTTCATGTCGCCCGGGACGGCGACGGCTACATCGTTCACTACGCGATCGCTGACGTGGCGGCGTTCGCGCCCGCCGATGGTCCGGTCGATGCCGAGGCGCGCCGTCGAGGCCTCACCCTGTATGCCCCAGACGGGCGGGTTCCGTTGCACCCGATGGTCCTTTCCGAGGGTGCCGCCAGTCTGTTGCCGGATCTGGACCGGCCTGCCGCGGTGTGGCGGATCCACGTGGATGACACCGGTGCAGTCACCGCGGGGACGGTCGTGCGCGCGATTGTGCGCTCGCGTGCGCAACTGTCCTACGAGGAGGTGCAGCACCACCTCGACCGCGCCGACGCGGGCGGTGAACGCGATGAGGTGCTGCTGGACCTACGGGCAGTGGGGCTGCTGCGGCAGGAACAGGAGCGTCTGCGTGGGGGGATCGACCTCCCGGTTCCGGAACAGGTGGTGACCCACGAGGACGGTGAGTGGGTGTTGTCCTTCCGGGCACCGCTGCCGATCGAGCGTTGGAATGCGCAGATCTCGCTGCTGACCGGCATGGTTGCCGCCGACCTGATGCTGTCGGCCGGAGTGGGAATCCTGCGCACCATGCCGCCGCCCGAGGCAGCCGACCTCGCTCGTGTGCGCCGTACGGCCAAAGCCCTGGGATTGCAGTGGCCGCAGAACGGGTCGTACGCCGACCTGATCCGATCCGCCGACCCGGAGCAACCGGCTCACCTGGCCTTCCTGTCACTGGCGACAACGCTGCTGCGGGGTGCCGGCTACACGACTTTCGACGGCGATCACCCAGAGCTGGTCAGCCATTCGGCGGTGGCCGCGCCATACGCGCACGTCACGGCGCCCCTGCGGCGACTGGTGGACCGGTTCGGTACCGAGATCGCCTTGAGTGTGTCTGCTGGCCGTCCGGTGCCGGATTGGGTCCGATCGGCCTTGCGCGACCTGCCCGATCAGATGCTCGCCGCGACCCGACTGTCACGCTCGCTGGAGCGGGAGTCCATCAACCTGATCGAGGCCGTCCTGCTGCACGACCGCATCGGGGAGGAGTTCCCGGCTGCGGTGGTGGACCGGGATCCACGCAACCGAGCCAGCTATTCGATCGTCATCCGCGATCCCGGGGTCCGGGCCAAGGCCAAGGGCACCTTCGAGGTCGGGACGCAGGCGCAGGTGGTGTTGCAGACCGCGGATCCGGCGCGACGGACTGTGCTGTTCGCCGATCCGGCCGCGGCTGCTGTCACCGCCGAGTGACTGTCAGCCCAGCCCCTTGGAACTACCCCCGTTGCGGGGGGAAGCGCCGTCCTTCTGCGACGGGCTGCACATCACGTTGCCGCGCACCTCGTTGCCGGTTCCCTGATCGATGACGTTACGACCCTCGTTGACCAGGCAACGGCCGGTGCGACCGACGCCGATGTAGTTGCGGACGACCTGGTTGGCTTTGGTGCCACGGCGCATGGTCACGCCGGGGCCGTCGTTGCCGCTGATCATCTTCGAGGTCTTGTTCGAGTCGTTATAGCCGAGAACGTTCTTGCGGGCCTTACCGGTGAGCAGGACCCCACCTTGTTCGTTGCCGACGCGAGGCAACTTGTTGCCCACGTGGACGCCCTGGATGTTCGCGCCGATGTAGGTGTTGAACACCTCGTTGTGGTGGGCCTTGCCCTTGATGACCAAGCCGTAGCCGTCATTGCCGGACACCGTGTTCTGGCGGATCACCGATCGCCGATTGCCGCCGATCGTGTTGTGGTGGGCCCGATCGGTGACCACGATCCCGTGGCCCCCGTTGGACAGGAGTCCGTCGCCGCGGGTGTTGAGTCCGATGATGTTCGGGTCGAGAGTCACGCCAGTCGCACGGCCGCCGAGCTTGACGCCGTTTCCGGTGTTGCCCGAGAAGACGTTCGTGCGCAGCAGGTTGTCGCCGCCGGTGGACGTCACCAGGATGCCGTTCTGTCCGTTCGGAGCCGCACCCTTGAAGGCCAGCAGGCCCCCGAACGTGTTGAACGTGGTGAATCCGCTCGCCGTGCCCTGGACCGCGATGCCGTTGCTCGTGTTCCCGGCGATCACATTGCCGAGTGGGATCACTCCGCCGACCTGAGTGTCGGCGGAGTCGCCGTCGACGAGCAAGCCGTTGCGACCGTTACCGAGCAGTGTGGTGTTGTTGGCGCCAACACCCAGGAAGTTCGCCTGAACCACGGTGCCGTCGGAGTTCTTGATCCGAAGACCTTCTCGGGCGTTCGCGCTCAGAACGTTGTAGTAGACGAACGGTTCGTTCTGGAACCGGCACCCCTGCAGCGTGTTGTCGTCGGAGTTGGCGATGAGGACCCCGTGGCCGCCATTGCCCAGTGCCGCGTTGCCGTCGGCGGTGGTGCCCACGAAGTTGCCGTTGAGCACGTTGTTGCGGGACGACTTGCTGATCGTGATGCCGTTCTCCTCATTTCCCGACACCTGATTGCCCAGCGGCGGTACGACGAATACCGGGGTGACGGTGCCCTTCGTGCCAGTGGGGTTGTTCGTCTGCCCCGTGGCGGAGTCGGTGAAGACCCGGCCACCGATCGTGTTGCCGACGGACTTGTTGGTGACGGTGATCCCATCGCGGTCATTGGGGATCGCTGTCTGCCCGGTGGGATCGGTCCCGATCCGGTTGGCCACGATCGTGTTGTTGGTCGAACCCACCAGGCGGATCCCGCTGCCCCCGTTGTCCGAGATCACGTTGCTGGTCGCGCCCGACACCTCGGCCGCGTTCTCACCGATCATGTTCTTGCTCGAGCCGGCCGCCAGTTCGACGCCGTCGCCAAGGTTTCCGGCAGGAACTCCGGCGGGGTTGATCCCGATGAAGTTCCCGTCGAGCAGGACCTCGGAACTGCGGATCGTGACACCATCGCTGCCGGCGTTCGTCACTGCCACTGCCGCGAGGCTCGAACCGGACGAGCCTGAGGCGAACACCAGGCCTGCCTTGCCGCCGTGGTCGATCTCGACGACCGGAGCGCCTCCGGCGGAGTAGCCCGGCGCACCGCTGGCGTCGATGTCGACCTCGTTGGTGACTGCGGGCAGGCCGGATGCCAGCGGGATGCGGCCCGCGATGCCGAACTCGATCATGAAGCCGGGTTCACTTGCGTTGGCCAGTTCGATCGCGGCACGCAGGCTGCCGGGACCGGAGTCCGCCAATGACGTCACGGTTGTCGAGGTCGCCGCATGAGCAGGCACCGCGACCAGTGCCGAGCCAGCGGCTACCAAGGCAGCGGCGGACAGGCCGACGATGGTCGAGCGAGGGCGGTGGGACATGGGCTGCTCCGAGGTCGAGGTTCGGTCGGGGACTCTTGGCCAAGGTAGTCGGCTGTGTCCGCGGTGTATTGCGCTGACTGCGCCGAATGGGTTCGATCTTGGGCCCAGGGCCTACAGTGCAGCCATGTCGACGTACTTCGAGGTTCACCCCGACAACCCGCAGCCCCGCACCGTGGCGCAGGTGGTCGCCATGCTGCGAGACGATGCGCTGATCGCCTACCCGACCGACTCCGGCTACGCGCTTGGCTGCCGCGTCGGCAATGGGGCCGGTGTCGACCGCATCAAGCGGCTGCGGGAATTGGATGCCAAGCACCACTTCACGCTCGTGTGCCACGACTTCGCCCAACTGGGGGAGTACGTGCGAGTGAGCAACCCGATGTTCCGGTTGATCAGTGCGTGCACGCCCGGGCCGTACACGTTCATCCTGCCCGCAACGCGCGAGGTTCCCCGGAAACTGCTGCACCCGAAGAAGCGGACCGTGGGAGTTCGAATCCCCGACAGCGCGGTGGCACAGGCGTTGCTCGCGGAACTGGGCGAACCCATGATGTCCAGCACGTTGATCCTGCCCGGCGAAGAAGAAGCGCTGGCCGAGGGTGAGGACGTGCGCGAGGCGGTCGGCGGCGGGGTCGATGCCATCCTGGACGCGGGCCACTGTGGCGTGGAGCCGACCACTGTGGTGGACCTGTCCGACGGAACTCCGGTGGTGGTGCGGCGAGGAGCCGGCGACCCCGATCGGTTCTGACGGCGGCCGCGGGGGCGAGTCGGTCTGTAAGCCGGATCCTGTGGTGCTCACGCACCGGCGACCATCCATCTGCGACCGGTGTTGCCACCGGCCTGGTGCGGCCTACCCGCGGACTCGGACGGAGCCGCCCTCGAACGCCCGCGCAGGTCGGCAGCGAACTGCCGACCCTCTTGGCCTTGCTCCGGGTGGGGTTTGCCGAGCCGACCGGGTCACCCCGGCCGCTGGTGGTCTCTTACACCACCGTTTCACCCTTACCGCCCGAAGGCGGCGGTCTGTTCTCTGTGGCACTGTCCCGCGGGTCACCCCGGGTGGCCGTTAGCCACCACCCTGCCCTGTGGAGTCCGGACTTTCCTCGACAGTTCGCACTGCCGCGGCCGCCCGACCGACTCGCCCGCCCCCACTGTACGCGGCGCGGGTGAGCCTCAGCCGCCAGACTTGCGTCGGAATTGACGTCCGCCGCCTGATTTGCCGTGCGTCTGTTGGCTCTTGGAGTGGGCATCGAGGTGGGCCTGACCGGCGGTCTCGGCTGCGTGCTTACGGTCCAGGGCCGCCTTCATCTTGGCCTGAAGGTCGTCCTTGCTGGCCGCGTCCGACGGCTCCTCGGCGGGTGGGGTTTCCGGAGTGTTCTCGCTCATGTCTCCGAGTATCTCATGCTGCGCGCTCGCGCCCTGCGCCCGCAACCGACAAGTCCCACGGACCGCAGCTACGGTGCGAGGTCCCACACCCGGACGCCGCCGGTGATGCCCGCAGAGTTCGGGACCACCTCGGCCTTGGGGGGCAGCGTGGCGGGGTCCAAGTGCTTGGCGTTGCCGCCACCGACATAGATCGTGTCGAAGAACAGCATCTCGTCGAACCAATGAATCGCCTCGAGCGCCAGCTTGCGCCACTTCTTCTTGCCCAGACTCTTGCGCCCCGCGTTGCCGAGCACCAGATCGAACGTCGACTTCTGGAACGGGCCGTGGGACAACTCCAAGTGCTCCAGCAGTTTGCCGTCGTTGAACATGGCGGTCCCGACGCCGGTGCCCAGCGTCATCACGAACTCGAACCCCACGCCTTTCGCCACGGCGCAGCCCTGCATGTCGGCGTCGTTGACGACCTTCGTCGGCAGCGAGAACATCTCGGACAACTCACCGGCCAGGTCGAAGCCATGCCACGCGGCCGCCATTCCGGGATCCTCAGCGCCGCCGTACTCCAGTCGCGACAGTGAAGGCACATGCACCACGACTCCGTTACGGACCAAGCCGGGGAAACCGACGGACACCCGATTCGTCTTGGGCAGGTTGCTGACGACCTCGTCGATGGTCTGCAGCAGCACCTTGGGGGGACAGGGGTACGGGGTGTCCTGTCGGACTCGCTCGGTGATCATCTGACCGTCACGGTCCAACACCGAGGCTTTGACCCCGGATCCGCCGATGTCGATTCCGAGTGTGGTGACGTTCTTGGGCCAAGAGGCGCTGACGACCTTCTGCTGGACCTTCTTCTCCGCGGCCATGAGGCTCCTCGTGATCGGTGATCTGGATCGCCTCACACTCTGGCACTCACGGGACCCGTGTTGCACGGTGATCGTTCTGACGCGACCAGGTGACTCGAGTCGGCGGCCGGGATGGCGCGGTCAGGACGACGAGGGCAGCGTCAGGATCTCGGCGCCCGACGCGGTGACCAGCACGGTGTGCTCGAACTGCGCGGTACGTCGCTTGTCCTTGGTGGTGACGGTCCAATCGTCGGCCCACACGTCGTAGTCGATCGTTCCCATGGTGAGCATGGGTTCGATCGTGAAGGTCATCCCAGTCTCCATGATCAGGTCCATCGACGGATCGTCGTAATGCGGCACGATCAGACCGGAATGGAACGCCGTGCCGATCCCGTGACCGGTGAAGTCGCGGACAACGCCGTAGCCGAACCTGCGCGCGTAGGACTCGATGACGCGGCCGATCACATTCAGCGGACGACCGGGGGCGACCATCTTGATCGCCCGCATCGTCGCCTCGAGCGTGCGTTCCACGAGGAGTTGGGACTCCGGGTCGACATCGCCCACCAGGAACGTCGCATTGGTGTCGCCGTGCACTCCGCCGATGAACGCCGTGATGTCGATGTTGCAGATGTCGCCGTCCTCGATGACCGTCGAGTCCGGAATGCCATGGCAGATGACCTCATTCAACGAGGTGCACAGCGACTTCGGGAATCCGCGGTAGCCCAGCGTCGAGGGGTAGGCCCCGTGATCCAA
>CAZCRC010000067.1:0-9467 GCA_964500995.1 uncultured Actinomycetes bacterium | reverse complement strand
TGGGTCAGTGGCCGGTGTCGACCCTGTCGCCCTTGGGCTGGCCGATGGCGGCGAGTAGTTCCGTGAACGCGGGGTCGTCGATGTCGAAGGGACGCCCGCCGGCGATGCGCGGGAACTCGATGACCCGCAACTCGTCACCCTGCTCGAGGTCCTGGCCCGTCACACCGCTCTCGCCGCGCAGCGCAGCATCGACGGCGAGGTCCGTGCAAGCCTTGATGAGCTCCAGGTCGGCTTCATTGGACGCCGCGGACCGCGCGAAGTACCCGGACATCCACACCTGCGTCTTCTCGGCATCGACCATGCCCGAGAACTGCGACCCGAACCACTGGCCCGGATTGATCTTGTCGAGTTTGACGTGACCGAACGCATCCCGCGGGACCTCCTGCCCGGCTGCCTCCAGTTCGGCGACGATGCTGGGCACTCCGGCGCCCTCGGACAGGAAGATGTTCACGTTGCCGATCTCGTCCATCACGGCCTTGAGACGCGTGGCTTCTGCCTCCAGATCGATCGTCATCTCGGGAACGTAGACCGCGTGGATGTCCCACGCCCGCTTGTCGAGACCGATCTCGGGGACCCACTCCTGCGCGTTCAGCCATTCGCGGTAGGCGCCCGCCGTGGCCGCCGTGAGCCACCCGCAGTTGCGGCCCATCACCTCGTGAATCACGAGCGCCCGCGGATTGGCCGTGTGCTCGGCGATGATGTCGCGGGCGAACAGCGCACCGAAGTCCGCGGCGGTCCAGGCACCCAGGGTCTGCTTGATCGGGACGACGTCGTTGTCGATCGTCTTGGGCAGGCCCACGACGGTGAGTTCGTAGTTGTTCGAGTGCAGGTACGCCGCCAGATCAGCCGCTGTCGTGTTCGTGTCGTCGCCGCCGATGGTGTGCAGAACGTCGACGCCGTCGCGGGTGAGCTGTTCGGCGGCGACCTGCAGCGGATCCTGTCCCGGCTGCACGAGACCCCGTTTCACGCAGTCGTCGACATTGGTGAGTTTCACGCGGCTGTTGCCGATCGGACTGCCGCCGAAGTTGTGCAGCAGGTGCGCCTTCTCGCGGACCTCAGGGGTCACTTCGATCGAGTTGCCCAGCAGCAGGCCGTGGTAGCCGTTGCGATAGGCGATGATCCGGATCTGCGGATCCACCTCGGTGTATCGCTGGATCAGGCCGCCCACAGCGGACGAGAGGCAAGGGGCGAGGCCCCCTGCGGTGAGCAGGGCAACAGTGCGAACGGTCATGGAGCCGACCCTATCCAGTCCGGCGCGCGGTCTCCGGTCGAGTCGTACACTTGTGCCCGCATCAGGTGGGTTGTCCGAGCGGCCTAAGGATCTCGTCTTGAAAACGAGTGGGGTGTAACAGCCCCCCAGGGTTCGAATCCCTGACCCACCGCTCCCGGACCTGCATCCCGCTCGCCACCAACCGTGGGGAGGATGGCCCCATGAAATCGCGTGCCCCGCTGGCCGTCGTGGCTGCGATCCTGTCGTTGGCAGGCCTGGCGTCCGCGCCCCCGTCGGCTGCCGTGGTCGGTGGTACGCCCCTGGATCCAGCGTCCTTCCCGTTCTTCGTCGAGGTCGGCGGACACTGCGGGGGGGCGCTCATCACGCCGAAGCGGGTCCTGACCGCGGCACACTGCCGCGGCGTTGTGGACGACTCCCCCCGGGTTCGGGTCCTGGCCACCGGCGAAGAGATCGCCATCAGGCGGTACGCGTTGCACCCCAGGCACGTGGCCGCGTTGCAGCAGCGGAGGCGTGAGTTCCCACCGCCCGTCGCGGACCTGATGATCCTGGAACTCGCCGCTCCGGTCACTGATGCGCAGGTCGTCCCGATTGCAACCGCCGCCGACAAGTCGGCCGAGCCGGGTGCCACCGTGGTCACCATCGGCCGCGGCTCGACCAACCCCAACGGAAGGGGAGCGGGCACCCTGCGCGGTGGCGTCGTCCAACTTCAGCATCCGCGAACCTGCCGCTCACAGGTGCCGGGTCGCAGTCAGCGCGAGTGGTCGCTGTGCACCCGGGATCCACGGTCGCGCAGCACCGACGGCACCCCGCCCTGGGTGTCGGCCTGTGTGGGCGACAGCGGCAGCCCCCTGCTCGTTCCCAGTGCCGCCTCATTCGCCGTGGTGGGAGTGGTGAGTTGGGGGCCCGCGTGCGGCACGACCGTGGGCAGGAACGGCCTCATGGATCCGGAGATCTACACCAATGCGATCGTCGGCCGGTCGTTCGCCTTGTCGCCACGGGTTCTGTGGACGCCCCGGCCACGGGGACGTCCGACCCTGTTGGGCCCTGCCCGGGTGGGCCGCACTCTCACCTGCCGGGTCCGGTGGATCGAAGCACCCCGGCGGGTGGTCTACGACTTCGTGTCGCGGGGGGAACTGCTGCGGAGCAACTCGTCGCCGAGGTTCCGGGTCACCGCGGACTTGCGAGGTCGAAGGCTCAGTTGTGCCGCGACGGGAAGCAACGCGGCAGGCCGGGCGGGCACGTCGCTGTCTGTGGGTCGCCGGATCTGGGCCTAGCTGGGCGCAGCAGCCGCTACCCCGTCATCAGCGGCGCGTAGTCGGCTGCGCGCACCGGCTCGCTGGTCAGCCGGCCGTTCGGCAGTGGCACACCGACCGGGCTGCCCTGCTCGTCGACGAACACCACCGACGAGGCGGGGCTCTGCGACAGAGTCCCCACCACTTGCCCCAGGATCAGCAACTGTTCCTGGCTCGGGACCTGTGCGAATCCGGGATTCAGGACAACGGCGATCTGATCGGGTTCCACTGGGACGGACAAGCCGGAGGCTGCGGCGGTCACGACCAACGGCTCGTCGGGGATCACGGGACGCAGTGCGGTGCGCAGCCCTTGTGCCGCCTCGGAGGTCGTCGGACCTGCCTCCAGAGCCTCGACTTTCTGCTCTTCGCTGAGTGTCGTCTCGCTCGTGCGGTTCACCGGGACCAACTGATCCTCCTGGATGAACCACAACTCGACCAGTGCCCCCGCGCGCCCGTTCGGGGCAGCGGGGTCGGCCACGACCGCTTCTTCGTCGCCCACGGGAAGAGGTCGGGGTTCGCTTTCGGGACCCACCCCACACGCGGCCATGAGCACCGCGATGAGCATCAAGGCCATCATCCGCAGCAGACGCATACTCACCCCCTGTCCGGGACTTCCACGACGAACCGGGCGCCCCCTTGCGGCGAACGATCCACGGACACCGAACCTCCGAGCAACCTGACCTGGTCACGAACGATCGCGAGCCCCAGGCCCGCGCCGTCCTGCGAGGTCGAGTCACCGCGGGCGAACGGCTCGAAGATCTGACCGGCCAGATCCTCCGGGATTCCCGGACCGGCGTCGTCGACAGTCAGACGTAGCCCGTCGTCGGTCCGTTCCACCAGCACATCAGTCACGCCCTCGCCATGCCGTTGGGCGTTGTCGATGAGGTTGCCCACCACGCGTTCGAATCGACGTGGGTCCGTGACCAGTCGGACGTCGTCCCCGCGACGCAGTGTCGGGTCGAGGCCGCGGCCCGACAGGAGCTCGTCAATCAGGATGCTCGTATCGATCTGTTCGGCCTGCACCAGTTGGTCGCCACCGATGCGCGAGATCTCCAACAGATCCAGCACGGTGGCGCTGAAGCGGCGCACCTGACGGTTCAGGGCCTCGACCAATGTGGCCTCGCGCTCCGGCAGTCGGTCCAGGCGACTTTCCAGCAGATCAGCGGTCCCCATGATCCCGGTCAGGGGTGAGCGCAACTCATGCGAGACGTTGGCCGAGAACCGTCGCTCCCGCTCGAGGCGGTCCTGGACCGCGTCGGCCATTTCGTTGAACGCTGTCGAGATGGCCGCCATATCGGGGTCCTCGCCCACGGGAACTCGTGCGCGCAGGTCTCCGGCGGTGATGCGCCGGGCGCCGTCAGCGACATCCGTCAGCGGCCGAACGAGCCGGTTCCCGGTGGCGCGGCCCACCGCGCCACCAACCAGGAAAGCTGCCAACGAGGCCGCCCCGAGCACCCAGCCCAGGATCGCCAGCTGCGAATTCAGTTCCTTGTAGGAGAAGACCTCGACGAAGAGGCCACCGCTGACGGGCACAGCGACCGCCAGGTAGGTCTCTCCGCTGGAGGCGCTGAAGCGCTGCAGCGCGCCGGAATCGAGCCCCGTCGCCAAGAGCGAGTCCGGCAACTCGCGGGGGGAAACGGTGACGTTCGACGAATACCACGTGTCATCGACGCGCAGGAGTTTCTGTGAGTCCTCTGTCTCGGGCAGCCCCTCCAGCGCCTTGCCCGGCCGCGCACCCTGGGACAGAGCCGCATCGAGGATTCGGGCATCGATGAGGGCGCGGTTCAGCGCCGCGTTCTCGCGCTGTTGCACCAGATAGACCCGGGCCCCGAAATATGTGGCTCCCGAGACGACCAGGGCGACGACGAGTGAGATGAACGCGAACGCCAGCGCGACCCGGTTGGCCAGCCCTGCCCGGCGGCCGAACCAGCGCCGGCCCGGTCGCTTCACGGTTTGAGGCGGTATCCGAATCCGCGCACCGTGACCAGATGCACGGGCTCGGCCGCATCGACCTCGAGTTTGGAGCGGAGCCGATAGATCAGGTTGTCCACGACCCGACCGTCACCCGCGTTGCCGTACCCCCACACCCGCCGCAGCAGGTCGTCGCGGCTCAGAATCCGACCGCCGGCCAAGATGAGTTCCTGGAGCACCTTGAACTCCGTTCGCGACAGCGCCAAGGGCTCGCCGTCCTTGAACGCTTCGGCGGTCTCGGGCCGGATCACGATGGGGCCGCACGCGATGACGTCCTGCTGCGGTTCACCGGCCTCGGTGGAGAGTCGACGCAATTGTGCCCGGATCCGGGCACCGAGTTCCTTGGGGACGAACGGCTTCGTGACGTAGTCGTCGGCACCGGCCTCGAGCCCGGCGACCACATCGTGGCTGTCGGCTTGCGCGGTGACGACGATGATGGGGACCGAACTCGTGGCCCGCAGCGACCGCACCACGTCGAGGCCGTGGATGCCAGGCAGGCGCAGATCGACCAACACGACGTCCGGCGTCTCGTCCAGCGACAGGCTCAGCGCCTGCTCTCCTGTCTCAGCTTCGACAACGCGGTAGCCCTCGTCCTCGAGGTAAGTCCGCAGGACCAGGCGGATCTCGGACTCGTCCTCAACCACCATCACTGTCTTTGCCACGGACCTATTAGACACCGCGGGACGGGGGTGTGCGGACCATCGCGGTCATCATGATCGCCCGATTCGCCGGGTGTCATCGCTGCGTGACGTCGGCACTGCCCACTGTCACGGAACCGCCCCTACTGGACGTCGCGTCGGCGCCATCCCACACACCCGGCCCCGATCAGGGCCACGGCGACGGCGACCAACCACCCGAGCGGGACCAGGGACTGCTCCGGTCCCGGCAGGGTTGGCGAGTGAGCGAACGGCGAGAGGTCCAGTGCCCAGCCGGGCACCCGCCACAGTTCGCCGAACTCGCCGAGCACGATGAAAGCCACGAATAGGACCCAGACCCCGACCAGGGCCCGGGGCGCCCAGCCGTACACCGCGACGGCGATGGCGGTCATGACCCACATGGCCGGGATCTGCGCGGCCGCGGCAGCCGTGACGCGGCCGATCTGCCCCGGGTCTGCGATTGCGATGGCATGGGCCGCTCCCACTGCGGCGCCGGCCACCAGCAGGATCGCAGCGCCACCCAGCAGGGCGATCACCACGTGACTGGCGGCCCACCGCACGCGGGTGGTGGCGGTGGCCAAGAGGAGCTCGGTATGTCCGGCTGCTTCTTCGGCGCGCATACGGCCCACCGCGGAGATTCCGAAGGCGGCCACGAGGACGCTCATGATGGCGACCTCGGCGGCCAGGAACGCGTCGGTCAACCCCTGCTCACCCCCCAGCAGCACCAGGTACTGCTGCATCTGCGGGGAGTCGAAGAAGCCGCTCACGTTGTGGGCGACCGATCCCAGCACGAATCCGAAGATCGCCGCCGCCGCCAGCCACGCGAGCACGACCGGGCGTTGCAGTCGCCAGGCCAGGGCCGGCACACCGTCGATCGAGCCGATCGCCGGACCAGGCCGATCCGCCACGAATCCGGCACCCAGGTCGCGTCGGCCGCGCAGGACGAAGGCCAGGGTCGCGAACCCCACGGCGACGATGACCGGGATCGCGATGACCCACCAGCGATCCCCCGCGAATGGCCGGATCTGTTGGCTCCAACCGATCGGCGACAACCACGACAGCCACCCGGGGTCTCCTGCTGCCAAGTCCCCGACGGCCCGAAGCGCGTACGCGACGCCGACTCCGATGAGGCCCCAGCCCAGTGCAGCCCGACCCGAAGTGGAGATCTGCGCCGCGACGGCGGCGATCATGGTGAAGACGACTCCACTCATCGCCCAACTGATGCCGAAGGCGACTGAGCCCGCCACCGGAAGCCCTGCCGCGGCCAGTCCCGCTGCGGTCAGCCCACCCAGCACCAGGCTGGCGCCCACTCCCAGCGCCATGGCCGCGGCCAGTGGCGCCCCCCGTCCCACGCTTCCGGCGGCGACGAGCTCCAGGCGGCCGGACTCCTCTTCGGCGCGGGAGTGACGCACCGTCAGGAACACGAACAGCACCGACACCAGGGCGGCTCCGAAGGCGGTCATCTTGATCAGTGACACCGCCCCGAGCGAGGTGGGCGCGTAGATCTTGCCGTAGAGCGCCACGAGCGAAGCGGTGGCGTTGATCAGATCCGAGGCCGCCTGCAGGTCCTGGTCACTGGGGTACAGGTCCTTGGTGGCCACCACGCTGAATGTCGCCATGGCGGCGAAGCCCAGCAGCCAGGCGGGCAGCAGGATCCGATCGCGCCGCAGCGCCAGTCGCAATAGCGCACCCGTACCGTGCAGGGGACCTGCGTCACTCGGCGCGTGCTGCATCACGGGGCGCACGGGTGTGGCGGTGGTCATGCCGCACCGTCCTGGTAGTGCTCCAGGAACATCTGCTCCAGGGTGGGTGGCTCACTGACCAGGTTCTCGATGCCCGCGGCAGCCAGCAGCAGCATGAACCCGGTCATGGCCCCGGAGTCGACCTGGGCGCTGACCTGCCGGCCGTCGATCCGAAGATCGTGGACGCCGGTGGCTTGCGCCAAGCCCGCGGGGACGTGGCGGACCTGGGCGCGAACCGAGGTTCGGGCGAGGTGGCGCAACTGCGTCAAGGTTCCCGTCTCCACGATGGCTCCGTGCCGGATGATGCTGACCCGGTCGCTGACCGCTTCGGCCTCACTGAGGATGTGGGAACTCAGCAGCACCGCCTTTCCGCGATCGCGCAGATCGCGCACACAGTCGCGGAACACGGCTTCTTTCAGCGGATCGAGACCGGACGTCGGCTCGTCGAGCAGATACAGGTCCACGTCGCTGGCCAACGCCGAGATCAGGGCGACCTTCTGGCGGTTGCCCTTGGAGTAGGAGCGGCCCTTCTTGGTGGGGTCCAACTCGAATCGGGCGATCATGTCGTCCACCAGCACCTGGTCCACGCCACCACGCAGTTGCCCCAGCATGTGGATCACCTCGCCACCCGTCAGGTTCGGCCACAGGGCGACGTCACCGGGGACGTACGCCAGGCGCTGGTGCAGGGCGGCGACATCGCGCCACGGGTCCATTCCCAGCACCGACATCGTGCCGCCGTCAGCGCGCAGCAACCCCAGCAACAGTCGCAGGGTGGTGGTCTTGCCGGCGCCGTTGGGTCCGAGGAAGGCGTGAATCTCACCGGGTCGCACCTGCAGATCCACGCCATTCAGCGCGATGGTGTGACCGAACTTCTTGCGGAGTTGACGAACGTCGATCATCAGGTCGGCGCCGCCAGAAAGCGGACTGCCCATACTTCAGGTGTACGCCTGCCACCCCCCGGCGCACAACACCGGGGCGTGACTCTCCGGTCAGGCGATCAGTCAGTCGGCACCCAACGGGCCGGACGCTTCTGCAGCAGCGCGCTCATGCCCTCGATCGCCTCTTCGGAGCGGAAGAACGATCCGGACAGTTCCGCGGTGTAGGCGAATCCGTCGGTGCGGCTCATGGCGGGCACGCGGCGCAGCAACTCCTTGGTCCCGGCCAGCGCCTGCGGGCCCCCCTTCTGCAGTTGCCGGACCCAGCCGTGGACAGCGCCGTCCAACCCGTCGGCGGCAACCACCTCGTTGATCATCCCGGCCCGTTGCACGCGCTCAGCGGACACTCGCTCGCCGGTCAGGAACAGCTCGGCCGCATCCGCGGGGTGCAACTTCGGCAAGCACACCACCGAGATGACCGCAGGCGTCAGCCCGAGGCGCACCTCGGAGAACGCGAACCGGACGTGGTCGGCAGCGACCGCCAGATCACAGGCGGCCACCAGCCCGTTGCCGCCGCCGAAGACGTTGCCCTGGACCTTGGCGATCGTCGGTTTCGGGTGATCCTGGATCTCGGTGAGCAGCGCTGCCATAGCCTCGGGTCCCGCGGCTGCGAACCCACCCGCATCGCCACTCAGCGCGGCCTTCAGGTCAGCACCGGCACTGAACGTGTCCCCGGTCCCGGTCAGCACCACCACGCGTACAGCGTCGTCGGTGGCAGTGGCGGCGAGTGCCTGCCGCAACAACTCCATCGACTCCGGGTCCAGCGCGTTGCGCGCCTGCGGGCGGTTGAACGTGATCGTGGCCACGCCATCGCTGACGTCGACCAGGACGGGGAGTTCGGCGGCGTCCGCGCTCACTTGCGGCCCATCCCCTCGAGCAGCGACAGGATCCGCAGCATGACCTCGTCAGCGCCCCCACCGATGGCGATCAGTCGCACGTCGCGCATGTAGCGCGCGGGCCAGTTCTCCTCGGCGTATCCCATGCCACCGTGATACTGCACCGCGGCATCTGCGACCTGCCGGGCGAGCTTGCCGATCTTCAACTTCGCGATCGTGGCCTCGCGGGTGACGTTCTCGCCGTTGGCGAAACGGCGAGCAGCCTCGCGGTTGTACACCATCAGCAGATCGACCTCGGCGATGAGTTCGGCCAGGTTGTACTGCAAGTACTGGTTGGCAAGCAGCGGCTTGCCGAAGGCCTCGCGCACCCGCAGGTACTCGATCGTGCGCTCAAGCGCCCGGCGGGCCCCCATCGTGGCCATGTAGGCGCCCACGAGTCGCTCGTCCTGGAACTGGATCATCTGCTGCTGGAAACCACTGCCGATCTCACCGATCGTGTTGCTGACCGGCACCCGGACGTCCTCGAAGACAAGTTCGGCCGTGTCGGACGAGTGGTTGCCCATCTTCTCGATCGTGCGCCCCACGCTGAATCCGGGGGTGTCGGTGGGGACGATGATCTGACTCATCCCCGCAAATCCACCCTCGTCCGAGGTCCGCGCCAGCACACAGATCCAGTCGGCCTGCGAGCCGTTCGTGATCCACATCTTGCGCCCGTTGATGATCCAGTCGTCCCCGTCGCGCACCGCGTGGGTGCGCATACTGGCAACGTCGGACCCGGCGTCCGGCTCCGAGATGGCCACCGAG
>CAZCRC010000066.1:0-9555 GCA_964500995.1 uncultured Actinomycetes bacterium | reverse complement strand
GTCGATCCGGCCACGCTGTACTCGGTCATCCCGCAGGACACCCGCACGCCCTATGACGTCCGCGAAGTCATCGCCCGATTGGTCGACGGCAGTGAGTTCAGCGAGTTCAAGAGCGAGTACGGAACCACCCTGGTCACGGGCTTCGCGCACATCATGGGCCACCCGGTGGGGATCATCGCCAACAACGGCGTGTTGTTCTCGGAGTCGGCCCTCAAGGGCGCGCACTTCATCGAACTGTGTGATCAGCGCAAGATCCCGTTGCTGTTCCTGCAGAACATCAGTGGGTTCATGGTGGGGCGTGATTACGAGGCGGGGGGAATCGCCAAGAACGGCGCCAAGATGGTGACCGCCGTTGCCTGTGCCCGGGTCCCGAAACTGACGGTGGTCATCGGCGGCTCATTCGGGGCGGGCAACTACTCCATGTGCGGGCGCGCATATTCGCCCCGCTTCCTGTGGATGTGGCCGAACGCGCGGATCTCGGTGATGGGCGGCGAGCAGGCGGCGTCGGTGCTGGCGACTGTGCGCCGGGAACAGTACGAGGCCCGTGGCGAGGAGTGGGCAGCCGAGGACGAGGCGGCCTTCAAGGACCCCATCCGCGAGTCGTACGACCACAACGGCAGCCCGTACTACGCCACGGCGCGGTTGTGGGATGACGGCGTCATCGATCCGCTGGACACCCGCCGGGTGGTGGGGCTGGCACTGGGCGTCTGCGCGCTCGCACCACTTCCCCCGGTGTCCCGTGGCGTGTTCCGGATGTGAGGAGAGTCGTGTTCGAGTCGGTTCTGATTGCCAATCGTGGCGAGATCGCTGTGCGGGTCATTCGCACGCTGCGCGAACTCGGAATTCGTTCGATTGCGGTGTACAGCGACGCCGATGTCTCGTCACGACACGTGCTCGAGGCCGACGAGGCGATCCGGATCGGCCCCGCCCCCGCTGCGGCGTCCTACCTGTCGATTCCGGCCATCCTCGAGGCTGCCCGTGCGACGGGTGCTCAGGCGATTCACCCGGGGTACGGATTCCTGAGTGAGAACCCGGCCTTCGCCGAGGCGTGTGCCGCCGCCGGGATCGTGTTCATCGGCCCCCCCGTGACCGCGATACAGGGCATGGGCGACCAGATCGCCGCCACGACTCGCGATGCGGCCGCCGGTGTGCCGGTCGTGCCGGGCCGCCACGACGTGGACATGACCGACGAGGACGTCCGCGCGGCCGTTGCCGAGATCGGGTTCCCGGCCATGCTCAAACCATCGGCAGGGGGCGGCGGCAAGGGCATGCGAGTCGTGCGCGAGGGGGCAGATGTCGGCGCGGAGATCTCGGCTGCCCGACGTGAGGCCACCAAGTCCTTCGGCGACGATCGCCTGCTCGTGGAGCGCTACATCGAACGCCCCCGCCATATCGAGGTCCAGGTCCTGGCCGATCAGCACGGCACGGTGATTCACCTGGGCGAGCGCGAATGCAGCCTGCAACGTCGGCATCAGAAGGTCATCGAAGAGGCCCCGTCACCCTTTGTGACACCGGCCGTGCGGGAGCGACTCGGGGCCGCAGCCATCGACGCCGCTCGGTCGTGCGGCTATGTCGGAGCGGGGACGGTGGAGTTCATCGTCGACGGTTCTGACCCGGAGTCGTTCTACGTCCTCGAGATGAACACCCGACTGCAGGTGGAGCACCCGGTGACCGAGCTGGTGACGGGGTGGGACCTCGTGGCGTGGCAGTTGCGGATCGCTGCCGGGGAACACCTGCCGACCGATCCGGTGACGTTGTGCGGCCACGCGATCGAGGCCCGGGTGTACGCCGAGGACCCGGCCCGGGACTTTCTGCCCAGCACCGGGCAACTGCTCCTCGTGGCCGAGGACACCTCCGCAGCGCGGGTGGATTCCGGCGTGGTCACCGGCCAGGTGATCAGCAGCAACTACGACCCCATGATCGCCAAGGTCATCTCTTCCGGTGCCGACCGAGCAGAGGCACTCGACCGCTTGGATGTGGCGTTGGGGCAGGTGGCCTATCTCGGTGTCACCACGAACACCGCCTTTTTGCAGCGCCTGCTCCAGTTGCCGAGCGTGCGCGCTGCGGACCTCCACACCGGCCTGATCGACGACAACCCGGACCTGGTCCTGGATCCTGATCCCCAGGAGCATGCGCTCGCCTCGGCGGGCCTGGACTGGCTCGCAGCGCAGGCATCTGGTGGCGACGGCGCCTGGGACGCCGTCGACGGATGGCGGCTGAGCAGCCCCGCGCCCGCGGGGGTAGCGCTGCGAGGGCCCTCTGGTTCCGTCCACATGGTGAGTCTCACCGGGGATCCGTCGGCAGCCCAGGTCGCCGTGGCTGGCACAGACCCGGTGGCAGCGTCCGCTCGGGTCGATGGTTCAACTCTGATCACAACGGTGGCGGGTGCGACCCGGCGGTACCGCGTGGCCCGCCACGGTGCTGACGTGTGGCTCAGCGCCGACGGTCACACGCTACGACTGACAGAGATCGATCGGCTGGCCGCCGAGGGGGGCGCCGACGATGCCGCCGCCGTCGGTGCCATCCGCAGCCCGATGCCCGGCACCGTGATCGCGGTGTCGGTCGCCGACGGCGACACCGTGACGGCGGGGCAGCCACTGGTCACCGTCGAGGCGATGAAGATGGAACACACCCTCGTCGCACCGGCAGATGCCGTGGTGACACAGGTGGCTGCCGTTGCCGGGGGCCAGGTGGCGATGGACGAACTGCTCGTGATGTTGGAGGCCGCCGATGAGTGATCCGGTGACCGGTCTGCCCGACGTCGTGCCCATTGCGGGCCTGCCCGAGAGCGTCACGATCTGGGAGGTCGGTGCCCGCGACGGGCTACAGAACGAATCCGCGGTCATCCCCACCGAGGTCAAGGTGGAGTTCATCGAACGCCTCGCCGACTGCGGGCTGCCGATCGTCGAGGCGACGTCGTTCGTGCGACCGGAGTGGGTGCCCCAGCTCGCTGACGCCGTCGACGTCATGGCACGCGTGCGCCGTCGTGCCGGGACCCGCTACCCGGTCCTGGTCCCCAATGAGCGCGGCCTGGCGCGGGCCACGGACGCCGGTGTCACGGATATCGCGGTGTTCGCCAGCGCCACCGAGACCTTCGCCCAGAAGAACCTCAATCGCACGCTTGACACGCAGATGCAGATGTTCCTGCCCGTCATCGAGCAGGCCGTGGCAGCAGGCATACGGGTCAGGGGCTACGTGTCCATGTGCTTCGGTGACCCATGGGAGGGACGGGTGCCGCGCAGCCAGGTGACGCGGGTCTGCCGGGAACTCCTCGAGGCCGGCTGCGACTCGCTCAGTCTGGGAGACACGATCGGAGTGGCCACTGCCGGTCAGGTCACCGCGTTGATCAGCGATCTCGCGTCCGCCGGTGTACCGATCGGACAACTCGGCGTGCACTTCCACGACACCTACGGTCAGGCGCTGGCGAACACGCTCGCGGCTCTGCAATCCGGGGTGACCACGATCGACTCCAGCGCGGGCGGACTGGGCGGATGCCCCTATGCCAAGTCCGCCACCGGGAACCTCGCGACCGAGGACCTCGTGTGGCTGTTGGACGGGCTCGGGATCACCAGCGGGGTGGACCTGCGGCAGTTGGTCGCTACCAGCAGTTGGCTGGCGGCCGAACTGGGTCGGCCCAGCCCGAGTCGCGTGGTGAGGGCGCTGTCCAGCGCCTGATCACGACTGGTCGGTGTCGCCACCCGATGGCAGTTCGCGATCCATCGCAGCCTCGGCGGCGTCCGAGGCAGCGTCCTTGCTCGCCGTCGTGATCTCGGTGACCTTGTCCGAGGCCTGATCCAACGCCCCCGACACCGTTTGTGACGCCTGGTCCACGGCGGTCGACACGGATTCGGATGCCTGGTCGAGCGTGCCCGAGACGGTGTCTGACGCGGAGTCGACCTCGGTGCGCAGCGCCGCCAGCAACTGGTCAGCGGCGCTCTTGGCGGCATCGGAGATGTCGGGGTCGCTCACGGCGTTACGGAAACTCGTCAGGGCTTCGTCCAGCGACTTGCCCAATTGCTCGAAGGGGGCGGAGGCGTCCGTCGAGGGGGCGGACGCAGTCAGTCCCGAGAAGTGGGCCTGGATGCGGTCACCGAGCGCGGTGAATGCCGCACCGACCTGGGTCCAGTCGGCGTGCGGGGCGGATTCGTTGCTGGGGGTCTCGGACATCGTGTCTCCTGTGGGTCAGGCGCGGTGCGCCGCAATCCGCCCAGTGTGCCGCTCAGGGCCGCGCCCGTCTCCGCAACCACCCGATCAGGCGCCGGACCAATGCCCCGCAATCGGTCGAAGTCGGACGCGCCGGGTGTCGGCAGCGTGTCAGTTGCGGGACGTGAGCTCGTGAATCCGCCGTGACGACGCGACCAGTTGATCCCGGTCGAGTGACCCGGTGCGAAGGGCCCGACCGACCGCCTTGACGATGCCGAGGGTGTTCGTGGAACACACCATGGCCCAGTCGGCACCTGCCCGCAGCGATGCGATCACGGCCTGGGACTCGCTGAGCCCCCGCGCGGACGAAGCGGCGGCCATGGACAGCGAATCGGTGACGATGACAGTGTCGGGACCCGCCTGCTCACGCAGCAGCGACAGTGCCTGCCGCGATTGCGTCGCAGGTTGCCCCTGCTTGGTCAGCCCCTTCGACTGCAGGTGCCCGACCATGACCGCGTCTGCGCCATCGTTGAAGGCCATGCGGAACGGAACCAGATCAGCTGACTGCAGCGACGACAGCGCCGGAATGCGAGCAGCGAACTGATGGGTGTCCACCGCATGGCCGTGTCCCGGCCAATGCTTGACGACCGGGATCACTCCGGCGCTCTCGAGGCCGCGGGACCAAGCGACGACCGCCCGACCGACCCGCCCAGGGCTGGTGCTGAAGCCACGGCCCAGGTCGTCGATGTACGAGCCGGGGACGCGCAGGTCCGCCACCGGGGCCAGACTCATGCGCACGCCCAGTTGGGCCATGGCGCGGCCGTAGCGAGCTGCCGTGCGGCGGATCTTGCCGTCGGACCAGGTCCCCATCGTCTCGGCTGACGGAAGCCGGTAGATCGCACTGGCGAGGCGTTGGACACTGCCGCCCTCTTCGTCCGAGGCAATGACCGGTGGCTGGCCAGGAGCCACCGCCCGGACCTGTCGCAACTGGCCCTTGAGGTTCGCGGGAGTACGGGTGCCGAGCAGCACAATGCCCGCGACACCGGCTCGTGATTGCGCCAACTGGGAGCCACGATCGCGCGAGTCTGCACACCCGAACAACACGGAGGCGGCGAGGCGCTGGTTCGACACGGGGGCACCCCACGAACTCGTGGCACCGGTGGCGGCTGCGCCGATATGGGCCCCCGTCGTTGCCGCGGCGGAGGGCGCCAACACGGTCACAACCGCCGTCGCTACTGCGGTGACTCCAACGATCGCGCCCATGCCAACCATCCTTGTGGGGGTGGACGGACCGCCGATTTGACGGCCCGCTCCTCCCGGTCCTTGGCGTCGGCGACGGGAAGACGTGCCACGGTTATTGTCTCTGAGAATCGGGGGTGCTCGAACGACTGCACTCCCAGGCCCAGGGCCAGCACGACGCGGTCGCCGAATCGGATGTGCCGGTCGTGCCCGAATCGTTCCACCGCACGGTCGGTGGCGTTGCGTTGTCGTTCGGGGACCAGCACCAGGTCCAGGCCCAGTTCGCGACCGATGTGGTCCTTCATCAGCAGCATCGCGACGGCGATCGTCCGTTCGTCGATGCGATCCTGCCCCGGCCGGGGGATCGGTACCGCGGTGATGATGCGCATCCGTCGACCGGGGTGCATGCTGATGCGGCCGGCCAGCCACGTCAGCCCATCGCCGTACTGCTGGCCGTAGACGTATCGGCGCGCGCATTGCATACCGACGTACTTGTCGTAGATGACGATGGGACTCGCGGCCGCAACCAGCGGACCCAGCCGGTCCTGCCACTCATCCTCGCGATTGCCGTCCTCGCGCATCGGCTCCATCATCACCTGCTGCGCGGTCATGATGGTCGCGGTGCGGGTGGCGGTGGTGAGGCGTCCGATCTCGACGAGTCCGCCAGGGGTGCGGCTGGAGAACTCGTCGCGCGGGACCCCCAGCAGCTCAGCCTGGTCGGCGTCCAGCAGGACGAGTTCGACATCAGGTGCCAGTCGCCGTTCCAGTTCCGCGGGGTCCAGGACCTCGGACAGGTCCGGGCTGGATTCCGGCTCGGCGATGCGCACGGTCACCCGACGCGACGACAGCACGGTCTCCCAGGCTTTGGCCAAGTGGCTGGGAAGGGTGCGGATTGCCGCCACGAATCGTGCCAGTTCGGCCTCAGAGGTGAACACCAGTTGACCGTGCACCGTGAGGTCCTCGAGCAGTTCCTCGTGGATCGCGCGGTGCAGTGCTGGGTCCTGCGCCTGGTCGTCAAGCGCGGACTCACCGATCCCGACGCCGAATACGGCGTGTCGACCGGTCCGCGCGGTCGTCATCGGTCAGCCAGCCCGGGCAGGATCTCGGCCAGTCGTTCGTCGAAGAACGAGCCCGGCCAGCCGTCGACCAGGTCCCCATTGGCGCCCACCTCGAGCCGCCGGACAAAGGCCCCTCCGTCCTCGTGCATGTCCACGTACAGGATCGCGAGGTCCGCGGGGGCCAAGGCGCCTTCCCGAACCCGGCGCAGCAGTCGAAGCACCAGGTGTTCGGAGTGGGTCTCGGCCAGGATCTGGGCCCGGCCGCTGGTGACGGTGTCAACGAACAGATCGCCCACTGCCGACTGCAGGCGCGGATGTAGGTGCACCTCGGGTTGTTCGACGAGCACCAGAGCACCATCGGCGATGACGCACTGGGTGATGATCGGTAGCAACTGGCCCACCCCGTACCCGACCGCCCGCGACGACACCAGGACCGGGGGCTCGAACCGGACGTCCTCCAACGCCAGCACGGTGAAGTCACCCGCGGATTTGATGATGTCCTCGGACACGGGCGCGAGGAGGCGCACTCGGTAGCCCAGGCCGAGTTCATCGCACCAGCGGTTGACCTGGTCGACGGCATAGGGCCGATCGGCCAGCAGGGCCACCATCGCTTCGCCCGCGGGGCCGACGTAGTCCTCGGCTCCCTGCCCGACCATGGTGGTGCGCTCGGGGCGCGCCCTCATCGGGCCCAGGAAGTAGATGCGCGACAGCACCTCGAAGAACTCCGGTCCCAGCGCGTGCGCCAACTCCGCGCCCGGCTGACCGCCCCAGGGTCGCGGCCCTTCGACGAAGGAGTCGGTGACACCGTCGGACAGGTTCATCCGGGTCCGGACGGCCACTCGTCGCTGCGGGTCCCACCGGAACACCCCTGAGCCGCTGTGATGTGATCCGTCGGGAGCCGTCCACCCGAAGCCCAAGGTCATCGGCAGCGTCTTGTCGTGCTGGTGAATGGCCATACGGAACGTTCCGCCCTCGACGAGGTCCCCGGACATCGTCAGCACATGGGGGTGCGCGGCTGTCTGCTGCAGGATCGGCAGCACGGACAGCAGGCTGGACTTGCCGGCGGAGTTCGGTCCGAACACCAACGTCAGCGGAGCCAGTTCGACGTGAACCGGTTCGGGCCCATAGGACCGCAGCCCGCCCACGGTCAAGTGATTCACCAGCACGCTCGTCACCCTAACCGCGGCACCGTGGTTTGACCGGGTGACCGTGACAGATCAACTGGGAATGAGTGCCCACAGGTCCAGGTCGAGCAGCACGCCGGGCGCATACTTGCCGTCGTCGCCGCGCAGTGTCATCGACTCGTCGCGGTCGCGGGTGGCGACCAGACGAAGCCGTAGCGCACCCACGCCGGGCGTGGCGGTCTCGGCCTTGTCCAGGACCTCGGACCAGGCATAGACGGTGTCCCCGGCGAACGCCGGCGCGGTATGGGCGCCGGCGTTGATCGCTGCGATCAGTTGTGCGTTCGCCAGTCCGTTGAAGGACAGTGCCCGGGCCAACGAGATGATGTGCCCGCCGTACACGAGGCGTTTGCCGTCGGGTCGGGCCTGGGTGTTGAAGTGCACCTTGGCGGTGTTCTGCCACAACCGGGTCGCCAGCATGTGTTCCGGGTCGGTCAGGGTGACGCCGTCCACGTGGTCGATCTTCTCGCCGACTTCGTAGTCGCCCCAGCGATGTGCCTCACCGGCGGCAGCGAAGTCGTAACCCGCGAAGTCCAGTCCGGACGGGATTGCGAGATCCGTGGCAGCCACGACCGACGCCAACTCCGGGATCACCGGCTCAGGGGCAGGGGCCTCGACGTCCCGCTTGTGGACCATGACCCATCGGGCCCATTCGATCGCGACCTCGTCGTTCTGGTTCGTGGCGATGGAGCGGACATACACGACGCCGCTCTTGCCGTTGGAGTTCTGCTTGAGTCCGATCACGGTCGACGTCGTGCGTAGCGTGTCGCCGGGCACCACCGGTCGCACGAAACGGCACTCCGCGTAGCCCAGGTTCGCGACCGCGTTCAACGAGATGTCGGGGACCGTCTTGCCGAACGCGATATGGAATCCGATCAGGTCCTCGACCGGGTGCGGGTCCAGACCGACCGCGGCGGCGAACGACGCCGACGAGGGAATCGCGAATCGGGTGGGGTACAGCGATCCGTAGACCGCGCGGTCTCCCTCGGTCACCGTGCGCGGGGTCGCGTGCTCGATCACCTGGCCGATCGTGAAGTCCTCGAAGAAGTTGCCGGGATTGGTCTTGCTCATGGGGCGCAGTTTATTGGGTGCTGGTCACCGCTCCTCGCGCCAGCCCGACCGCACCAGGCGCATCGTGTACTCCCGAGCGGCGCGGGCAACGGCGGGGCGCCGGGCCAGGTCCATCGAGTTCATGCCCATGATGTGACGCAACCGGGCGTCGGGTGCGATCACCTGCACGGCCGTGCCCCGCTCGCGCACGGCGCGCACCTCGCGCTGCAACTGCCGGTGGATGACGCTGCGGGGGATGTTCCCCAGTTCCGGTGCCAGCGGCTCCGTGGTGCTCAGCGGCGCAGACACGATGACCAGGTCGAGGGCCTCGTCGGCCATCAGGTCCACGTGGTGGACCGAGTGGGCGCCACCATCGACGAACGGCTCTGAGTCGATCACGATTGGGCGGAAGTACCCCGGGATCGCGCATGACGCACTCACCGCATCGGCCACTGTCGCCGTGGCATCGCGCCCGAACACGGTGCGTTGCCCGGAGGTCAAACTGACGGCGGTGATCCACATGGGCCGGTCTGGCCACCGTTCGAACAAGGGGCCGAATCCGGGGTTGATCTCGGTGATGTCGACCGTCCCCTGGGGCAGCAACGCCGCCGCGCTCACCCCCAGCGGGTACCGCCAGGGTTGGCGGGCGATCATGTGCAGCAACGACGGTGAGGCCGGGCGGAGTCTTCCTCGTCGTCGGCGGGGTGGTTGAGGGATCCGGCCGATCCGGTCCAGGACTCGGGCACCAGCAGCGGATACGGGTTCGCCGGTGACTCGGGGCAGGTAGTCCGTGGGCGGAAGGCCCGCGCGCATCAGTGCAGCCGCGGTGGACCCCGCGGACGTACCGATGATGATCTCGGCCTCCCGCGCATCCCACCCGGCTT
>CAZCRC010000065.1:0-9765 GCA_964500995.1 uncultured Actinomycetes bacterium | reverse complement strand
AGTGGCTGCAGACCAGTGGGGTGAACACGCTTCGACCGGAGCTCACGGTCGAGGACGGTGTGATCACGGCGCTGTCCGTGCGACAGGAACCACCGACCATGCCCCTTGGGCTCGAGCCCGTGCTGCGCGACCATCGCATTGGTGTCGGTCTGTACAGCGACCAACAGGGCCGACTCGTTCGTGACCGGCTCGTCGAAGTCGATGTGACCGGCGCGGTCACCGATGTCACCGCGGTCGTCGGGGATGCGGCCCCGGATCTGCTGCTGCTCAATGACGGTGACCTGTCGTTCGCCAAGATTCGACTGGATCCACACTCCGCGCGCACGGCCGTCGCCGAGATCGGCCGGATCGAGGACTCGCTGGCTCGCACGCTGGTGTGGGGGGCCGCGTGGGACATGACACGCGACGCCGAGATGTCCTGTGGCGACTACGTCGCACTCGTGTGTTCCGGCATCGTGGTCGAGTCCGACATCTCGGTCGTCCAGACCACGCTGCGGCAGACCAAGGCGGCCATCGACCAATATGCCGCACCGGGCAATCGCGCGACGTACCTGGCGGCGATGACCGAGATGCTGTGGGATGCCGCGGCGTCTTCGGATCCGGGAAGCGACCATCAGCTGGCCTTCGTCCGTTCCTTCGCGGGATTCGCCGAGTCCGAGGCGGACCTGGAACGGGTTCGCGGTCTGCTCGACGGCACCCTGGTCCTGGACGGCCTCACCGTGGACACCGACCTGAGATGGACGTTGCTCCAGTCGTTGGCCGCCGGTGGCGCCGTGCCGGATGAGCGCCTGGACGAAGAGTTGCGCCGCGACAACACCGCCACCGGCAAACGCCAACAGGCGCTTGCGCTGGCCGCCCGCCCCACGGCTGCGGCCAAAGCGGCCGCCTGGACCGCGATCGTCGACGACTCCGAACTGCCCAACGCACTTCTGGACGCGACGCTCGGCGGGTTCGCGCAGCCGGGTCAGCAGGACATTCTCGCGCCGTATCGGGATCGGTACTTCGCCGCTTTGGACGGTATCTGGCGGGACCGTACTCCGGAGATGGCGCAGAGCATCACGACGCTGCTGTACCCATTCCTGCTGGTAGACGAGGCGACGGTGGCCGCCGCGGACGCCTACTTGGCCCGGGCAGAGATCAACTCCTCGGCACGGCGGCTGGTGTCGGAGGGCCGCGACGCGACCCTCCGCGCGCTGCGGGCACAGGTGTTCGACGCCGGAGACGCAGCCGGCACCTGAGCCGGGTGACCTACTTCTGGCAGGTGCTGCCGGATTCGTCCGTCGTCTCGGTGGTGGGAACCCCGGAGTCAAGGTTGTACTGGATGCCCACGCCGACGGCGCCGTTGTCGAGGGTGTCGGGAATGGTGACGGTGGCGCAGGCGTAGGAGCCGCCACCGCCGGGGTTGCCCGCCGCGATGGGCACGAACTGGGCATAGATCTGCGGTTGATATAGAGCGGCGACGCCCTCTTGTCCGTCATCAGAACTGCCGGTGGTCGCCCACTCATTGACGGGTTGAATCGAGATCAGCCCGGAAAGGAACGAGGTCCCGGCCGCTGACGTCGGTTCGATGTCGGTGACCTGGATGAAGAAGTAGGCAGGGTCCACTGTCGGATCCGGGGGGGCGTAACCGCCATCCTCCCAGTCGTACGTCCAGTACCACTGGTAGTCGACTCCGTAACCGTAATCGTCTTCCTCTGGGACCAACGGATTGCCACAGGCTGCTCCGTTGACCAGTGGGTAGTTGGGGTCCGACGGATTGGCGATCGACATTCCTGGCACGCTCAGTTCCTGCTGTAGGGCGTTGCCAAGACGCCCGTTGAAGGCATAGGGCTGGCCGAAGTAGAACTGCGAGAGGGAGGGGCTGAGCCCACCCAGGACAGCGAGGTTGTCCGAGCCGGGGGCCTCACTGGCTAGCCAACTGTTGTAGGCGTCTGCCAGCCCGGCGAGATCCAGGGTGCCGGGATTGGGCAGGTTGCCCCCCAGCATGGTGGCGGTGCCCGAGGCTGACTCGGAGACAGAGTCGAACGTGGTACTCAACCCAGTGACGGCGTCGTCGATCGTGCAGGCGACCGGAAAGATGATGACCTGCAACGTGTCGCCGGTGCCACTGCTGACGGTGACTTTGACCGGGATGTTCGTGCCCGGGCGCGAAGGATCGTTCGGGGTCTCCTTCGTAAGGATCGTGTTGTTGCCACCGAGGTCGGCGGCAGTGACAGCCGGATCCCGGTGGCTGCTGTGCGCTCGCGCCTTCGCCCGAGGTATCGCAGGTGGCGTGACGGGACTCTGTTTCGGCGGTCGGGAAGCGTCATCCCCGGCCGTCACCAGTTGGCGAGGCCTGTTCTTCGTGGCCTGGAGGTCCTGCTGCACGACGATCTGCACCAGTCGCGCAGGGTCGCGGTGCCTGGGGCGGCGGGTAACCGGCACGGCCAGACCGCGGTCGCGAAGGTGACGCGATGCCGCTCGGGGTAGCCGCACCTCCAGTGTCGTGGCACGTTGGGTGACTCGCCCCTTGCGAATGACCCGCTGGGCGATCCCTCGCAATCCCCCGCTGTCAGTCAGCCGACGATGCACCGTGATCTGCACCCGATAGGAGCTGCGTCGGTTGGTGTCGGCGAAGCGGACCGGAAGCGCAACCGCGATGCGAGTCCCCTGGGCATGCAGGCGGGGCTGACCGAGTCGCACCTCTTCAGCAGCGAAGGGGTCCGGTGGTGGAACCGGACGAGGCCCACGAAGATGCAGGCCGCCCTCCCCATTGCTGGCGCCGGTGTCGGCGGACGACGGAATCGGGCCGAGCGACACCGCCAGGGTCACCGCCACCGTCGCAGCGAGCAGCCCGCGCCTGACCGCGAGGGATGTGACACCGAACCTCGTCATGTCTTCGCCCCCAATGCCTTCAGTTGGCTCCAATCGAACGAACTGGCGCTGGCGATGTACAGATTTCCGGCCGCGTCGACGTTGTAGGTGGCGTCGAGGGAGACACATCCATCTGTCCCAGTGGGGTCGCTGGGCACGTCAGTGGCCGATCGGATGTTCGGGTCGGTGAAGATCGCCGGTGGCTGCGGGGGCTCGAACCCCGGATTCTCCACCTGCATCTGCTGCATCTCGTTCGTGAAGTTCACCAGGTTCAGTCGCTGGTCGGCTCGCGTCGCGTAACACACCAGCAGCAGGCCATCGGGGGTGCCACCGGGCTTTCCGGCCGGGGTCGCGATGGAACCGTCGGGGGCAATCGGCGCGGCCACGTCGCGGTACAGGTAGTAGCAGCCGCTCCGCTTGCAGGCAGCGAAGGTGCTGCCCGGCGTGGTGTCGGTGGGATAGCCGAGTTGCGACATGATCTCGACGAACCCGTCGTCCAGGACTTGGCTCGCAGCGATCTGGATCGGCGGGCGCGGTGGGGGTGGTGGCGGTGGAATCGGCGATCCGTCGGCTTGGAATCCGCCGGCGGTGGTGAAGATCGTGCCGCCGAAGTGGAAGATCGAGAAGCCGAACAGCGACGCAGCCGCCGAGTACGAGAACGTGGTCGCACCCACCTTCGTCTTGGGGTTGATCGCGTACGCGAGGTCGAACCCGACGCTGACGTCGAAGATTCCGAAGATGTCGGCATTCGTGTAGTACCGGAAGTCGGCCGAGTCAAGGACGCCACCCTCGTAGTCCAACTGCGCCTGCAACGCGACCCCCACGGCGAGTGCCGAGGTCTGCGCGTTCAGAGAGATGTCCAGAGTTGGTGACGCACCCCCGGCGTATTGACCTTGCAGTTGGGCCTCGGCGATGGGGAAGCCGCCGGGGCTGAGGTCGGCCTCAACCATGAACCACGCGCTGGGGACACCACCCCGATCGCGGTAATCGATCATCACCGTGACACCGGCCCCACCCAAGTCGGTGTCTCCGACGTCGATGGCGCCGCAGACGCTGGCGCTGCCATCGGCGGACGTGTCCACTTCCACGAACGGCCCGCCCACCACTGGCGAGTTGTCGTTGTTGGTGACCGTCGTTGCGCAGTCCTGACTGGACCCACCGTCACTTCCCGCGGTTGGGTCCGTCACCGTGATGGCTCCGCCGGCGAAGTCAATCGGCGCCGACTGCACCATGGCCTTCACGTACGGGTCGCCGTCCCCATCCGTTGCCATGACGGCGTTGAAGGCGATCGGATCACCCAGGATCGTTCCGTCGAAGGCCAGCGAACTTCCGGCGGGGATGTCGACGTCACCGCTGGGAGTGGGGAAGGTGCAACCCGTGGGCGCGAGGGCGACCTGGGCGAAGTCCGCGGTGAACAGCCCGGCAGCCATGGACACCACTGCCTGCTCGCCGTCGGGGTTGCCGATCGTGATCGAGAGGCACGGGTTCGCCTCGGATACCTGCACATCCAGCGACGCGGGAACCGAACCGTCGGCGCCGAAACTGTTCGTCCACGATGGCGGCAGGTCCACGTCGGCGGCGACGTCGACCGCAGGACTGACCCCGGCATCCGTCGCCTGAATGGAGCCACCTACCGACAGTGTGGACACGGTCAGGCCCGACTGTCCGAAGGCGTCGGTGATGCACGGTGATGCGCCTACGGGGCAACCGGACGTCTGCGTAGGGTCGATCCCCACATCGAACGAGATCCCGGCCCCGTGATCGCTCAGCGTCGCGGTGATCTGGCCGGTCACTGGGGTGGACTGTCCCGTGATGAGGAACGTGTCGTCGCCGGACCCCTCGGTGGCCGACATGCCGCCACCATCGGTGTTGAAATTTCCGTCGGCACTGATCCCCAACGACGTCTGCGCCTGATCGGTGTCATAACTGACGTCGACCTCGACGGAGTTGAGGGTCAGGCTGGTGCCACCTCGCGATCCCGCCAGGAGCGCTCCGGGTTGCTTCAGCGGTAGCTCGACGGTGCCATCGAAGCCGTCGATCTGGGAATCCGCGCCCAACGTGACCGCCGCCGAGTAGGCACCGCTCCCGGCCAGGTCGTTGTCGAAGATGTCTTGCAGCGGCTGCGGCGTCTGGAAGGTACCGATCAACGTCGGGGAGCGCTTGGCCACGGTCACGGTCTGATCGGATCCTCCCGGTCCCCCCGGTACCGTGACGGTCATCGGCGACGTCGCGTACAGCAGCGTCGCTGCCGTGAAGGCGCTTGACCCGCCCCCACTTCCGCCGTCGGGGTTGAACCCGGCACCGGCCAGATCCACCTGCAGGCAGTAGTCGGAGTCCCCGCTGAACACCCCCGATACCTGTGCGTCCGCGACACCCATCACCGCGGCCTTGCCGCTGAAGCCCAGGGTCAGGTCGGTGCCGCCGCCGCCTCCTCCTCCGCCGCCGCCGCCGCCGCCGCCGAGCGAGCCGGCATCACAGATCGGTGCGGTCGAGTCATCTGACACCGTCAACTGAAGATCAGAGAGGTTGAGTTCCGCCGGGCCGAACGTGCCGGGCAAGGTCCCGTCGAACGAGTAGTCCATGGTGGCGAAGTCGACTGTCGCGGTCGCCTGCAGCGGGACAGGTTCGGCCGCCCCGGGCACCATCACGTCGGTGCTGAGTGTGAGGTCGAGGCGGACCTCGGTGTCCGTGCAGGACGCATCCCCACCGCCCGGCGGGCACGTGTTGGCCACCTGCGCGCTCAACGATGCGTCGGATAGATCGGCCAACCCTGACAGTTCGGAGTCGGTGGCACTACCGGCCACGGCGAAGGTGAGGACACCGTTGTCCGTGACAGTGCCGGTCAGATCGGCCAGGCTCACGCCGTGGGAACGCCACGGTGACGGCTGGGTGACCGCCAGGCTGTAGTCAGTGGCGGAGCGATAGGAACCGGCAACGGCCAAGTCGAGGTCAGCGCCCGTGGCGGCGATCGTCAAGTCTGCTGCAACCTGGATCCCGGCGTCGCTCAGGCTCGCAGCGGCATTGCTCAACGTGACATTGTCGAACAACTGAACGTCGGGTCCGGCGCCCGTGGTGAACGAGGCCGACACGTCGTAGGCAATCGCGCCACCGGGCGTGGCCCGCGAAATCGTCCCACTCCCTGACGCTGTGGCGTCGCCCGCCGCAGCGGTGGTCAGCACCGCCAAATTCGCGGCCGTAGCCGTCAGCGAGAACGTGCTATCGAAGTCGATCGTGCCCGTCAGACCCAGGTGACCACTCGTGGCCTTGACGCCATCGGTCGCGTCCGTCGTGAGGGTGATTCCAGCGGTCGCGACCGTCAGCAGGGTGGTTCCGGTCCATCCGGTCGGCAGGCTCACGAACGGCACCCCCGTCGCGGTGGCCGAACCTGTCAGCCCGGTGATCGACCCATCATCGGCCAGAGAGGCTGTCACCGCGATGCTGTCCACGGCCACTCCCACCAGATCCAGCGACGGCGTGTAGGTCGCCGTCAATGTGCCCGTGGCGTCGATCTGTCCGCTGAGCGCAATCGTGTCCCCGCCGATAGTGACTGAGGTGAAGGCGATGGTCGCACTGGCACTGTCGCACGTGCCGGTGGTGGTGACTCCGCCCAATGTCACTGGACCCAGCGTCGGGTTCTCGGGCGCGGAACGCACGATGCCGAACGCGGCACAGAACGGGGAGTCGGAGGTGGCTGAACTGGCCACCGCCACCGACGCCCGTCGCGGATTCACAGCCTTACCTGGGACCACCTCGACAACCCGGTCGCGGTGCCACGTCCGACCCCGCGAGTCCGTCGCGGTCACGCCGACGATCACCGGCGTCGGACGCTTGGGTGCCACGAAGGTCAGCCTCGCCCGATCCCGGGGTCGGTCAACCAGCAAGCGGGACGGCCCCGAGATCGTGCTCCAACGGAAGCCGACCGCCCGCCCCGACGTCGCCGCGCGCAACGTGACCCGCGCACCGGTTTGGACGACCAGCGGACGCTGACCCCGCGCGATCCGTAGGCCCAGTCCGGGTCCATGGCGGTGTCCCACGGCCCTGGCGGGATCTGTTCCTGCCACCGTCGGCTGGTCGGCCAATCCGCGTGCACGCCACTGCCCCATCGACCGCGGTTTGACGACGATCCGGTGGACATCACTGTCCCGAGCCCCGTCGCCGGCCACGTCCAACGCGAAGAGCAAGGGCGTCGGGCGCGACACCTGCGGCGCCTCGAAACTCGCTCGCGGGACGCGGGACGACCGCACGTACCCCGTCGGGGTCACCCAGCGAACCGGATCGGCTCGACCATCACAGTCATCCCGTCGTACGGACCTAGCAGTCGTACACAGTTGCCGGAACCGATGGGCGACAGGACGGCCCTCGGCACCGCGGACCCGACCGGTCAGCGTCACCACGCGTGGATTCACTCGGGACAGCGTCGCCGGGGCCGACCGCTGCGGAACGGGCGTCCCCTTGACCTTGTGCACGGCGGTGGTCATCGCTGCTCGAAGGGGCGGCAAGACCTCTGGGCGAACGTGGCCGGTCTCGTACTCCCGCTTGCCGTCGGCGGTCCGCCAGTGCATCCGCACCGACGCAGTACTCCGGCCGGTGCCCCACCACGGTGTCGTGGCCACGTGCACAACGATCGGTTCAGGGGCGCTCGTTGGCCGGACCGCGCGCTTGTGCTGACACCGCAGCCGAACGCCATCCGCGATCTTGCGACAGTTCCACCCGGGGGCGGCCACCGTACGGGTAGTGACCCCCCGCGGCAGCCGGACCGTCACTCGGAGCCCACCGGGTACGGCAACCACTCGCTGCCGGGCCGCGACTATCCGAAACCGGCCCGCCCCTTGGGGCCGCAGCGGTGTCTCCGCCACGATCGAGGCCTCAAACGCCGGCGGGCGCGGCGCACTGGGCTCCAGTTGCAGTGATCCTGGCTTCGCCCGGACGGGCTCCGAGGACCCCGCAGCGGACTCGTCGGCGGTTTCGACGAACTCGACAGAAGCATCGTCGGCCCGCGGCTCATCGGCCGCTGCGCCCGTGGCCGGCGTCATCCCGGCCACCAGCAGAAGCGACGTCAGGACGAGCACGCTCAACCGACGCATACATCACCCGCACTTCACTGGTGTCAAGAAGGTAAGCCGGAGGGGGACGGGTGTCCTGTCGACGGATTCAGGTCGCGGAAATGGGGCAGCGTCGCCCGACGTTGAGGTACCGATCCGGTAGGGCGGACGACGCTACTGTGACGGCAGAAGGAGGCCTTGGGGATGACCACTGAGACTGCTGGTGACGGCACCGACACCGCGCCACCGGACCGCGGGGTATCGACCCTGGAACTGTTCTTCGACCTCGTGTTCGTGTTCGGGATCACCCAGGTGACGGCCTACCTGGCAGCCGATCACTCCGGCGCCGGTTTCGTGCAGGGCCTGTTGATCATGGCGCTGCTGTGGTGGGTGTGGGTCGGGTTCGCCTGGCTCGGCACGATCACTGCCTGGAGCGTGAGCTCAAAGAGCGATCGGGGGCCGATCAGGCGGAGTTGGCCCGAGACGGCTACTCGTACCTGCACCTACTTCTCGTCGCCGGAATCGTGCTCATCGCCTTGGGACTCAAGACCGTCCTGGCCAAGGCGGCGGAGTTCGGTCTGGGCTACGCGCTTCCCGGCTACGCCGCGGGCGCATTCGCGGTCGGCATCGTCTTGTTCCTGCTCGGTCGGCAAGCCATGTGGCTGCGCGCGGGTATTCCCCCGGATCCCCGGACCTGGCTGGCGATCGTCCTCGCGGTACCACTGGGCGTCGCCGGACTGATGATTCCGGGCGGTGGTGACCGCCGCCCTGTGGTTCGTGGTCCTGCACGTGGCAGCTGAGCGGGTGCCGACCCGCACGTCCGAACAGCCGGCCTGATCCGTCGAACCTCAGCGGGCCACGATCTCGGTGATAATCGGCCACAGGGGTTGATCGACCAAGTCATCGATCGGCACCGGGCGGCCAGCGCCATCCGCCAGCGGGATACACCAATTCGGGTACTCCCGGTGGGTCCCCGGTTGGTTCTGGGCACGGTGATCACCTACGAGGTCCGGCAGGCTCACGCCCAGCAATCGCGCGGGGCTCGACGCCAGGAAGCGATGCAGAGCCACCACGATGTCCGCTTCGGTCACGTCGGAGTCCGTGGCGGGCAGGAACCCGGCAGCCACCAGGGCATCGCGCCACTGACCGATCTCCGTCGTGTGCTGCGCCCGCGCGGCTTCGATGGGTTCCGCCAGCAGGCCCAACTCGTGGCGCAGCCGCACATGCTCGCCTGCCAAGTACCCGGCGGTGGGTGGCAGGTCGTGGACGGTGACGCTGGCGAGTGCGTCCGCGCGCCAGTATTGCGGATCGGTAATCTCGTCCTGTTGCCGTTCGAACCACAGCACCCCGGTTCCCAGAATTCCCCGGTCAGCCATGTCAGCTCGGATCCAGTCTTCGACGGTGCCGAGGTCCTCGCCGATGACGACCGCCCCCACCCGCGCGGCCTCGAGCACCAGGATCCCGACCATCGCTTCGTGGTCGACCGAGACGTACGTTCCCGACGCCGGGGGGAATCCATCGGGAATCCACCATTGCCGGTACAGGCCCAGGATGTGGTCCACCCGGATCCCCCCGGCATGGGACAGGACCGCCCGCAGCATGTCGCGGTAAGGAACGAATGCCGCATCGGCCAGAGCCTCCGGTTGCCAGGGCGGTTGCGACCAGTTCTGACCCAGTTGGTTGTACATGTCCGGAGGTGCGCCAACACTGACGTCGGCTGCCAGCAGACCCCCCAATCGCCAGGTGTCGGCACCATCGGCGTGCACGCCGACCGCGAGGTCGTGGATGATCCCGATGTCCATCCCGCTGGCGCGGGCACCCTGCTGAACCTGCGTCATCTGACCACTCATCAGGAACTGCAACCAGGAAT
>CAZCRC010000064.1:4832-9869 GCA_964500995.1 uncultured Actinomycetes bacterium | reverse complement strand
CGATTGACCGTGACCCACAGTTCTTGGAACTGTTCGGTCTCCATGATCTTCAAGGTGACGTCGTTGATCAGCGCAGGAAGGCTTGACGACAGGGTGGTTTCGATCTTGGTGAGCGCCCGCGGGTTCTGGATGAACTCACCTACGGTCTCCTCGACGATCGCGTCGATGTCGAGGTTCTTGGTCACCGCAGCGCTGACCTGCTGGGCCACGGCCTTCTGGATCTGCGCGTCCGCCGCGAGTGGCCCCACAGTCTCGACGTAGGTGGCGGTGTCGAGGAAGGTCCGGTGACCCCAGAACGCCACCACCGACGGGATGGTCAACAGGAACGCCAAGAGCAGGCAGATCCACGCGATGACCCCACGGCCCCGACTCGGTCGCTTCGGCTCGGTCGTGGGGGGAGGCTCGGCCATGATCTGATCCGTCAAACTCATGGTGGGTCGACCCTTCTGTACTGCCGTGGCTGTCGGGAAGCCTAGCGACCGTAACGTGTGGGATGTCGGCGATCGAGAGCGTGCCGAAACGATTCGGAGGAGTCGGGAAGCCAGGGGATTGTCAGTGGTGGGTGCGACGAGTGTCTGGCGTGACGCCGCGCTGAACCGGCACGCGGGGGAGTTCACCGGCCCGGGCCGTCGGGATCGAGCCGGGGCGATCAGTGCGCTGCATGACGCGATGCCAGCCCACGACCATGGCCGCGATGAGGGCCAGCCAGGTCACGCCCACGGCCATCACGATGCTCATGTGAGATCCCGCCCCTCCTTCGGGTGCGCTCCGACGGTAGCCATCGCACCACCCGTGTAGGGGGACATCGACCGAATTTTCCGCAACCTTGAGGAGAAATTCGCCCTTTGGAGCTTCTCGGTGACGGGCTGGCCGCGTTGTGTGACGGATGCCACGGTGTGCCGGGCCAGGTCCCGGGGAGCACAATGGAAGAGAGGTCACAGACGCATACAGAGTGGAGAACGAGATGACGACCCAACAGATCCGCGAACTTGCCCGTCACCTGGCGAGTGCTCCCGGCGAGCAGTGCGGCCCGCAGCTGTACACCCGTCGGCCGGTGCATGCGACCCCGCCGAGCGCGACTCGGCAGCCGCACCCCGCCGCCTGATTCATCCGGACCAAGGTCCCGATTCGGCGTTCGCCGCCGCGGTGGTTCGCCTCGCACGGTCGGGGGCGGAGTACCGTCGAAGGGTCAGCACCTTGGGGGTGATCACCATGGCGAATGTCTCGCCCGATCCCACGACCGTCACCGTTCCCGCGCAGTCCGCGGGTGGGGATTCCGACGTCATCGATCTGCGCGATGCCACGTTGCAGTTGCGCAGTGTCAAACGGCACCGCAGCGACCTGAAGCGGACCATGACCGCCCTGGAGGGCGTCCTGGCCCGTCCGATCGGGAGCGATGCCGGGGCGTGGTTGGACGCGGTGCGTCATCGGCTCGCCGATCTGCAGGATGCGTTCGACAATCACATCCGGGTGCACGAGGGTCCCGACTCCTTCCACGCGGACATCGTGCGCAGCCAACCGCACCTGACGCCGCATGTGGTGTCGCTGCAGCGCGACCACCATCGCCTGACGGTGCAGTTGATGGGACTCAGCGACATGATCGAGCGGCACACGTCGCCCCGGGACGTGGTGTACGAGGTGCGCACACTCGGCACTGACCTGATCCACCAGTTCGCTCGTCATCGGCAGAAGGGCGCGGACATCGTGTGGGAGGCCTTCAACTTCGATGTGGGCGGCGAGCAGTAGTTCCGCCGAGTTCCACCAGTCATGCGCTTACTGTGAACGGGTGCCCCTCAACGACTTTGGCCAGCCCGTCGGTGATCCCGTCCCCGACTGGACCCCTCCCAAGGAACTGGCGAGAGGCCCACTGACGGGCAAGTACTGCTCGGTGGTGCGACTCGACGATGCCCACGCCACTGACCTGTGGCACGCATTCGGCGCCGACACCGAGGGCAGGGACTGGACGTATCTGCCGTACGGCCCGTTCGGCAGTCCCACCGATTTCGCGCAGTGGGTGTCGGATGTCGCCGCCGACCCGACCATGCACTTCTACGCGATCGTCGTGGGGGGACAGGCTCGCGGAGTGTGTGCGTTCCTGCGTATGGCTCCGGAGCACGGGTCGATCGAGATCGGACACATCCACTTCGCGCCCGGGTTGTCCGGCAGCCCGGCAGCGACCGAGGCCCTGTTCCTGCTGATGGGCCGGGTGTTCGGTGCGGGATACCGCCGATACGAGTGGAAGTGCGACGCGCTCAATGAGCGGTCCCGGGCGGCTGCACTTCGGTACGGCTTCTCGTTCGAAGGAGTGTTCCGTAACGCGATGGTCTACAAGGGACGCAATCGCGACACTGCTTGGTTCGCCTGCACGGACGCCGACTGGCCGGCGCTGACGGCTGCGTATCGGCAGTGGTTGGACCCCGCCGGGTTCGACGCCACCGGTCGGCCGCGCCGTCCCTTGTCCGAACTGACCGCACCCCTGCTGACGAATCGGGACTGACGGGTAGCGTGGGACGGTGACCCGGATCCTTGTCTACGGTGACTCGCTGTCGTGGGGGTTCGACCCGCAATCAGGTGGCCGGTTCCCGCTCGACCAGGTGTGGCCCGACGTCATGGCCGCGGAACTCGGTCCCGACGTCACTGTCATCGTCGAAGCGCTACCCGGCAGAACCACGGTGTTCGACTCGCCGTACGCCCCGGGGCGCAGCGGATCCCAACTGCTCGGGCCCCTGCTGGAGTCGCATGCGCCGCTCGACCTGGTGATCATCATGCTCGGCACCAACGATCTGCAGGAACCCCTCGGTCTGGGCGCCCGGCACGCGGCATCGGGCATGTGGACCCTCATTGATATCGCTGTGCGCTCGATGGCGGGTCCCGGACCCAGCGCACCCCAGGTCCTCGTGGTATCCCCGCCCCAGGTGAAGGACCCGCGCGGGTTCATGGGTGTCTTCTACCAAAACCGCGAAGCTGAATCCCGCGAGCTGGCGGGTCATTTCGAGACCATTGCTCAGCGCGCGGGAGTCGGCTTCTTCGACGCCGCCACGGTCGTGACCCCCAGCGCGGCCGATGGCGTGCACCTCGATCAGGCGGGTAATGCGGTGCTGGGTCGGGCGGTGGCGGTCACTGTGGCTGACTTGCTCCAGCACTGATGTCAGATCGGTCGCCTACGGGCAGCGTCGCCGCGTCCGCGTCGCTGCGTTGTTGCGCGGCGATCGCTCCCGCCACGCCGGCCACGCCCAGTCCGGCGAGCAACAGGGGCATCGTGATCTGCATCCCGGGGATGGATCCGATCACGTCGCCCACCAAGTAGACGAGGGCCACGAGCAGGAACACGATCCCGAGTAGCAGGCTGAGGATGTCGAGGGGGTGGCGCTTCATCGGTCGTTCTCCTTGTTGGTTCGGTCGTTGCTGCGGTCCTTGGTGCGAGCCTCCGGTCGCGTCGTTCCCTGGGAGTCGCGGCCCTTGTCGCGCTGCTGGATCGGACCGTCGCCAGGCACCCCGAGACCGTCGACGGGTCGTTGTCGGATGTCGATCTCGCCGACACCGACGCTGAGGACCAGGGTCATGGCACCGGCGGCGTCCCCGCGGGGGGTCAGGACGTCCTCGTATCGCACGGTGGGGGAGTCTGACCGGATCCGGTCACCGTTCACGGTGATCTCACCGGCTCTCGCGTCGGCCGTGAGGTCGACCCGCCAGGTGTCCGGGACGATCACTTCGATCCGGCCCAGGTTCGCTGTGGCGGTCACAGTGTCGGCCAGTGTGGGAGCCGCTCCGGGTTGCTTGGCCCAGGGGCGCAGGTCCAGGACGGCCTCGCCGATCCCGAGTGAGAATACGGTCGGTTCGGTGGGCGTCCAGGTCGGGGTTCCGGCGTTGGCTGACCACGAGGACGGCGCCAGCGAGGCAACTTGGCCCACCACGCCGAGCATCAGCGCCAACGGAAGCGCGAAGATGACCAGCCACTTGGCTCGGCCACGGAAGGCTCCGACCAGCATCCCGGCAGCAAGGACGGCGAGCATGGCCGCCAGTCCCCCGGTGATGCCGATCGGGCTGATCCCGGCAGCCGACGCGGCCGCCAGTCCGGCCCCCACGGCCAAAGCGGCGCACAATGTGATGAGCCCCAGGTAAGAACGCGGTGGCGCCGGGGGCGGGGGCGTGAACGGCTGCGTGCCGGCGGGGTAGCCGGTGCCGCCGTAGGCGAATCCGGTGGGTGGGTTCCCACTCGGGTCGACTGCGCCCCCCGGTGTCGCGGCGTCGGGAGTCCAAGTCCGCGCTGGCGCCAAGGTGTCGCGGTTCTGATAGACCCACACGGCGAGACCCACCAGGAATGCCCCGACGACCACGCCGGCCAGTCCACCCAACGATCCGAACCAGCCGATCAGTGCGGCCAGCGCACCGAGTCCCAGCAGCACGCCGACCACCAGGGGTAGGAACGATCGTGTGACGAGTCCGGGCGTGACGTCGCGATCGCTCGGAAGCAACAGCCACAAGGCCAGGTACACCAAGAGGCCGACCCCAGAGGCCAAGACGCCGACCACGAACAGGACCCGCAGGACCAGCGGATCGATGCCGTACCGGCGCCCCATGCCGCCACAGACCCCGCCGATCATCCGATCGGTGGTGCTGCGGCGCAGGGGTGGCACCGTCGCCAGAGGAGGAGGTGTCGCAGGCGTCGGTGGTTCCAGGATCTGAGTGTCGTTCGTGCTCATGGCTTCACGATGCCGACCCGGGACACCAACCCGCATCGGGGGTGGACCCTGACGTATCCCTGAGAACCGGGGGTGGATTCTCAGGGACTGACCCTGATCCGCCCCTCAGTCGGTTCCCCGATACTGGGCCTATGACTCCCGTTGCGGCCCTGGAGCGGCCGCGTGCCACCCGCGACCCTCGCGGTCGCTGGATCGCGGGAGTCAGTACTGGGCTATCTGATCATCTGGGTTGGCCCGTGGCGCTGGTTCGGGTGGGCTTCTTGGTGCTGGCCATCGCCAACGGGATCGGCATCATCCTGTACCTGGCGTTGTGGGCGGTACTTCCCCTGCGCCG
>CAZCRC010000064.1:0-4732 GCA_964500995.1 uncultured Actinomycetes bacterium | reverse complement strand
CGGGTCTACCGCGACCTGGTCGACGAGCGCAGTGCCCGGATCCGAGAACAGGAACGCACCGAGATCGCGACCCAGGTGCACGACTCAGTGCTGCAGACGCTGACCCTGATCCAGCGCGGAGCCGACGACCCGGGCGAGGTACGCCGCCTGGCGCGGGCCGAGGAGCGGCGGCTGCGGTCGTGGCTCTACACCCCGGAGGAGACTGCCGATGCCACGGTCGCCTCGGCCGTCCGACGAGCGGCAGCACGGATCGAGGACGAGTACGGCGCAACCGTGGAGGTGATCGTCGTGGGCGACGCGCCCCTGTCACCTGGGAGCGAAGCCCTGGTGGGCGCGGGCGCCGAGGCCATGGTCAACGCTGCCAAGCACGCGGGTGATGATGCTGCGATCAGCGTCTACTGTGAGGTCTCGGATTCAGCGGCGGAGTTGTTCGTCCGAGATCGGGGCCGGGGGTTCGACCCGGGCTCGATCTCGCCGGATCGGCACGGCATCCGCGACTCGATCCAGGGTCGGCTGAGTCGAGCGGGCGGAACCGCCCAACTCGCCACGGGCGACACCGGTACCGAGTGGCGGATGGAGGTCTCCTGGTGATGAGTGATCAGGCGCTGCGGTTGGTCATCATCGATGACCATGCCCTCATCCGCGCAGGTATCCGCGCAGAGCTTCCCGACGACATGGTGGTGGTGGCCGAGGCCGACGATGTGGCATCGGGAGTGCAGGCCATCCACCGCATCCAGCCGGATGTGGTCCTGCTCGATGTGCACCTGCCGGGGGGCAACGCGCATACCGTCCTGACCGAATGCAGGGACCTGTTGAATCAGGTGCGGTTCCTGGCGCTGTCGGTGTCGGACGCCGCCGAGGACGTGATCTCGGTGGTACGTCTCGGTGCCCGGGGTTACGTCACGAAGAGCGTGACAGCTGATGAGTTGGCTGACGCGATCCGTCGGGTTGCGGCCGGTGACGCCGTGTTCAGTCCCCGACTCGCCGGGTTCGTCCTCGACGCGTTCCGGGGTGCCCCACCCGACAGCGATGACGAGCTCAATCAACTGACGGACCGCGAGAAGGAGGTCATGCGGCTGATCGCGCGGGGCTTCACCTACCGCGAGGCGGCCACGGAGTTGTTCGTCAGCGTCAAGACGATCGAGACCCACATGTCCGCGGTCCTGCGCAAACTGCAGTTGTCGAACCGCCACGAACTGACCCGTTGGGCACAGGATCGGCGCGTCATCTAACTGGTCCCTCCTTTACAAGCATCGTGCTAATGTAAACCTCCAATCCGGGAGGTCTCATGAGTGCACCGGCGGCTGAGGTGTGGCGTGACCACAAGCGCTACCTGTGGCTGCTCGGCTTGGTGGTGCCGCTGTTCCCCTTCTTGGGCGGTGCGCTGGTGTCCCTCACCGGATGGACCGTGTTCTGGTTCATCGGACCGATCCTGCTGTTCGTTGTGATCCCCGCCCTCGACCTGTGGGCGGGTGTCGATCGTTCGAACGTGCCCGACGACGTCCTGAAGGCTGTCGAAGCCGATCGCTACTACCGCTGGATCACGTATCTCTTCCTGCCCTTGCAGTACGCGGGATTGGTGTGGGCCTGCTGGCTGTGGGCCGGTGACAGTCTGTCCCTCGTGGCCGAGATCGGCCTTGCGCTGACGGTGGGCACCGTGGCCGGGGTCGGTATCAACACCGCCCACGAGCTCGGGCACAAGAGAGAGAAGGCGGAGCGCTGGTTGGCCAAGGTCGCGTTGGCGCAGTCGTTCTACGGCCACTTCTGGGTCGAGCACAACCGCGGACACCACGTCCGCGTCGCGACCCCGGATGACCCGGCCAGCAGTCGGCTCGGTGAGAACGTCTACGTCTTCCTGCCGCGCACGATCGTGGGCGGAGTCCGAAGCGCCTGGCGCATCGAACAGCCGCGGTTCAAGAGGCGCGATGAGAGTCATTGGTCCATCCGAAACGATGCCCTCAACGCGTGGCTCATGTCCGCGGTGCTGTGGGGCGCCCTGTTGGCGGGGTTCGGCTGGCAGATCCTGCCGTTCCTGGTCCTGCAGGCCGCGGTCGGCATCGTCCTGCTCGAGATCGTGAACTACCTGGAGCACTACGGGCTGCTGCGGCAGCGGGAGGCGACGGGTCGATGGGAGCGGGTCCGTCCCGATCACAGTTGGAACAGCAACAACATCGCCACCAACGTGTTGCTGTACCACCTGCAACGGCACAGCGACCACCACGCGAATCCCACGCGGCGCTACCAGGTGCTGCGCGACGACGCCACGGCACCGGTCCTGCCGACCGGCTACGCCGGAATGATCGTGCTGGCCCTGGTCCCGCCGCTGTGGCGTCGAGTCATGGATCCGCGGGTGCTGGCCCATTACGGTGGCGATGTGACCCGAGCCAACATCAGGCCGTCCCGCCGGCAACAGGTACTGGAACGCTATGAGCCGCTACCGGTGTGACAGTTGCGGCTACGTCTACGACGAAGCCACGGGTGATCCCCGGGAGGGTTTCGCCGCCGGGACGCCTTGGGCCGAGGTGCCCGACGATTGGCACTGCCCCGACTGCGGCGTGCGCGACAAGGTCGATTTCGAACCGGTGTGACTCAGGCCTGGCTGCGGCCCTTCTGCTCATCGAAGAGGTCGACGACCACGGTCTTGGTCATCTCTGGATCCACCGGAACCCGGTCGGCGACGGGCACTGATGCGGACTGACCGTCAGCCACGGACGACACCGAACCCGACCCGGTGTCACTCACCCAGTCCTCGATCAACTGCTTGGCAATCGTGCTCTTGTTGCCCTTGACGCTGATGTGCACGTGATCGACGTGATTGGCGGTCGGTGAACCGCGGTCCGACATGGCCTTCCAGCCGCCGCCGGAGTCTGCGGACCACTGCTGCTGGCGCCACAGGATGTAGTCCACGCCGAACTCATCGGCGTGCTCCTTGAAGTAGGCAGCGATCTCGTCGCCCAACTTCTTGTCCTTGCCGACGCCGCCGTTCGGCATCATGATGTCCACGGCCTTGCCGCTGGGATGATCCGGATACGGATCGCTGGGCCGCCACCCGCCCACGGTCTTCACCTGCGGCCACGTGGCCGCCACGTAGCGCCCGATCAGTACTGAGTCGAACGTCAGGTGGTCCTCCGACCACGTGGGAACCTCACAGATCGGCGAGCCACTGTCACCACACAGGTCGGCCATCTTGGCCGCGCCGGGACCCTGGTTCTTCTTGGCGGTCGCTGCTGCGGGGGCTCCGGCGGTCTCCACCGCAGGGGCTGCTGTCGTGGCGGCCGCGGCCGCAGTCGTGCTGGGAACCGCGATCGCTGCGGCCGCCAATGCTCCCGCCGCGACAGCGGCTCCACTCACGATCGGTTCGGACGTGGCCTCTGCCGGGTCCGCCGAGTCCGCCGGACCCACGTGGTCGGTGGCGGCTGGGTCGGCGATCCGAGCGTCCGGTACGTCTGTCGTCATGCGAACCTCCGAAGTTCCCACCAGCGTAGGGAGCAGCGGTCGGACGTCGCTGGCTGTGACCGCGGGACCACCCGAGGGGACGAACGGCTCAGGTCAGGTGAGTGCCGTCAGCCACTGCGCTGGGTCAGGGATCGCGAAATACCACATGTCAGTGCGCGTCGAGATGACGAGCACGGGCTGAGCCACGGTGCGGTCGGGGAGGGCTCGGCTCTGAGTGGCCCCGGTGATGTCGATCCGCTCCACCACCACCACGCGCCCGGAGTCGGCAGTGAACACCAACTGACTGGTTGACAGTGCCAGCGTGCCCGGACCGGCCTCGGATCCGTAGACCAGGATGGTGCGTTCCGCAGGCAGTTCCGCAGCGGACGGGATCCGTGGCAGGACGGAGCGGGCGGGCAGCGCCCGTGGGCCGCCGCGCAGTCGTTGGATACCCCAGATCGCGACCGCCACGGCGACACCCAGCAGTGCCAGCAGTGTCAGCGCCCTCACCCCCCGACCGTATGCCCTGCGCGGGTCCAGCGTCACCGGGGCTGCCACACTGCCTCGCGTGGAAGGCGACTCCCCGACCCCCTCCCGTCGGATCTGGTTCACGCTGGCCGCTGCGGCCGCGGCGATCGTCACGCTCGGGTTCGCCACGTTCGGCGATGGGACATCGAGCGGCAGCGAGGCGGGCCTCCTGCTCGAGTTCGGACATGTCGGGGTCTGGGCACTGCTGACGGCCGCGCTCGGCGTCGCCGCGGTGGTCGGACGCTGGCAACGGATCTCCTCCCTTTTCGCGCTGGGTGCCCTCGGGCTGTATGCGACGTTCGTGGTGGCCCTGCTGGCCCGGTGACCACGGACCTATGCGGTTGTCGCGATCCGTGCAACACTTCGATAACAGTCACGGGGTTGGGGAGTGACGATGACGAACGCATCGGAGAACGCTGCGCTCACGGGGATCGACGCGGCAGCAGGGACAGTGGAGCCACCCGGGGAGCGCGAGACGCGGGACGAGTCGCGGAGTCGGGCGCGCCGGCGGTGGCGTAGTGCGTCCCGCAGTCGGCGCGCCGGATGGAAGCTGGAGCGGCACCGACAGGCGACAGCGGGCAGTTCCCGGGTGTGACGATGTCCTTACGGGCATCGCGCAGGCATGGCGGCCCGGATGTGGTCGACCTACCGTTCTGGTGTGCCTACCGAGCGATCCCCTGACCCGACCCGCGGAACCGCGGTCGGTCGTCGGGTTGTCCTCGGAATGGTGGCACTGGCGGGACTGGGAGTTGTCGCCGGAAGTCGCATC
>CAZCRC010000063.1:7444-9953 GCA_964500995.1 uncultured Actinomycetes bacterium | reverse complement strand
CCGGACCCGGCGGTCTCGGACACCACCTGATCGGGATTGAGCGCGGATCGGCACACTCACCCGATCGGAGCATCCATACCGGTCCAGCAGCCACCGATGCCCCTAGTGGAAGTCTGCGGACCAGGAGGAGTTATGGGAAGCAGCGCGGTGAGGACCCCGATCAGCAAACGCGCCCTGGTCGGCGCTGCTGCGATCGCGTTGGCCGCCCCTCTGTTGACGGGCGCCGTTACGCCCGGCAGTTCCCAGAACGAAGTCCTGTTGTCCGTTGCAGGAGGTGACCTGTCCGTCGTATCCGCCGATGTCACCCACTCCGGCGGACAGGTCCTGCAATCCTTCCCGATCGCCGGCGCGATGCTCGTGTCGCTGCCCGACGGTGTGCGTCCCCCGGTCGGCACGATCCCAGTGCCGGACCAGGCATTCACATTCAACAGCGCGCCCACGGCAGCTACCGCGGACCCGGTCAACTCCTACCGGGCTGCCATCAGGACACCAGACTCCGCAACCGGCGAGGGAGTGACTGTCGCACTGGTGGACACCGGCGTTGCCGACACCGGCGAAGTGGATGTCGAGCACCTGAACGTCTCGGGGGGACCGGCGGGTGATGGCTTGGGCCACGGCACCTTCTTGTCCGGGCTGATCGCAGGCGACGGGGCCGCCTCCGACGGCGCCTACCAGGGAGTGGCGCCAGGCGCCGATGTGTTGGACGTCCAGGTAGCCATGTCCGACGGCTCCACTTCGCTGTCCCGGGTACTCGCCGGCCTGCAGGCAGTCTCGGACCGCGCCGCGACCGATCCCAGCGTCAAGGTCGTCACGCTGGCACTGTCCACCGGATCCCCACTGCCTCCGTACCTGGATCCGCTAACGCGCGGGTTGCGCAACCTGTGGTCTGACGGCATGACCGTCGTGGTGGCCTCGGGCAACGACGGCGCGCGCAGCGTGTCATCGCCTGCGGCGGATCCGGCGTTGCTGGCCGTTGGGGCCACTGATGACGCCAAGACGGACTCGCGCGATGACGACGTCGTCACTGACTTCTCCGCCTATGCCCGCAGCTTCGGCGTCATGCGTCCCGACGTTGTCGCGCCGGGGACGTCGCTGGTGTCCCTGCGCGCGCCCGGTTCGATCGCTGACGCCGAGAACCCGGCAGCGGCCGTCGGTGACAAGTACTTCAAGGGCACCGGGACCTCCATGTCGGCCGCGGTCACAGCGGGCGCCATCGCAGCGTTGGTGGGCGAACGCGATGATCTTGCCCCCAACGACGTCAAGCGCCTGCTGATGGGGACCGCGTTCGGTTCCAGGACCCTGGCGAGCAAGGTCGGGGCGGGCATGGGCCAGGTGGACGTCACCGAGGCGATGGCCACCGCCGTCACCGACACCCCCAAGCTGCGCTACACCTGGGACAACGCCAAGTTCGGACCCGACGAGGCCGATGCCGCCGCGTGGGCAGCGTTCGCTGCGGCCTGGGAAGCGGGCAACCTCAAGGGTGTCGTCGAGGCGTGGGTGTCGATGTCGCCGCAGACCCGTCGCTGGGCCGCCACCGCCTGGTCGCTGGCCGTGCTGACGGGTGGTCTGACCGCCGACGAACCGGACTTCGTGGGCCGCCGCTGGGCAGGACGGCGCTGGGCGACGGAGGAATGGAACGGGCGCCGCTGGGCCGACGACGCGTGGGTCGGTCGCCGCTGGGCCACGATCGACTGGAATGGCCGTCGCTGGGCCACAGACACCTGGATGACTGCCGACTGGGAAGGCCGCCGCTGGGCGGGCATCGATTGGCTGGCGTTCGCGTGGAGCGCGGGTGTTGCCGGCGACACCATCGGTGAGTTGTGGTCCGACGATTGGGAGGGCCGCCGTTGGGCCACCGACGAGTGGAGTGGTCGCCGCTGGGCCGACGAGGACTGGGCCGGGCGCCGCTGGGCCGGGCGCCGCTGGGCCATGACCGACTGGGCCGGACGCCGCTGGGCACAGGACGCGTGGGAAGGTCGCCGGTGGGCGGACTTCTCGTGGGACGGCCGCCGCTGGGCCGAGGCTGGTTGGAGCGGGCGTCGTTGGGCCGACATGTCCTGGGACGGGCGCCGCTGGGCCACCGAAACCTGGACCGGACGCCGGTGGGCCATGACAGGGTGGGAGTTGTAACCCCAGCCCGGAGGTCCGATGACGCAGACGCCCCAGGTGGGTCTGCCTGACGCGGCCCCGGTTCCACCGTCGAGTGATCAGGGCGACCCCGTGCTGCGGGTTGTCCTGGTCACGGCTGCAGCCGGGGTTCTATCGGTGCTGGCCACGTGGGCCTGGTTCAGCGCCCACCCACCGGCTCCCGATCTGATCGGATCCAGCCAGCCCCTGCTGCTCATCGCGCTGCTCCTGATCGCCGTGGTCTCGGAGTTGTTGTTCTTCCCCGTTCGCCACGATGACGGGTTCGAGGAACTGACGTACTTCGAGTTCGTCATGGTCGGCGCTCTGCTGCTGTACACCCCGACCACTGCTCTGCCCCTACTGCTGGCCGGGACGGCCCTGG
>CAZCRC010000063.1:0-7434 GCA_964500995.1 uncultured Actinomycetes bacterium | reverse complement strand
CGAACTGATCCTGCGCCGGCCCGGCGTGAAGCGGCTGTTCAACATCGGGTCGTACGCGATCGCTACCAGTGCCTTGTTCGTGACCTACTGGGCACTGGCCGATCACGAGGATCGCTTCAGCCTCCGCTCGATCGCCGCACTGTTTCTCGCCTCACTGGTCTGGGGTGCGATCAACCTGATCCTGTTGAGTCGGATCCTGCAGGTGGCTGAGGGAATTCCGATCCGCGAGTTCCTCGCCGACAAGGGTCAATGGATCCCCACACTCATCGTGGCATTCCTGTCGGTCAGTGTGGCGGCCAGTTTCGTGGCCCTGATCCCGGTGGCACCCGCGTTGACGGTGTTCACGGTCGTCCCGACCGCGGTTCTCTGGTACGTCTACCAAGCCGCCCAACGTCGTGCCGAAGCCGTCGATCGCGTCCGCTACACCGTCAGCCTGTCAGCCGCCCTGGCCACCCCGCAGGACTCGAAACTGTTGGTGGCCAACGCTGCGGACAACGTCCGCAAGTTCTTCGGTGCCGAGAACGTGATGGTCGTCCACTCCGATCACACCTACTTCTCGGCACGGGACGATCGCAGCGTGTCCCGCCCCGCCACCGCTGCCGACTCTGATCTGGCCTCGTGGGCGAACGTCGAGGCTCGCACGATCCCCGCCCACCTGCTCCCCGCCGGCTGGCGCGACGGATCCGTGATCCGGCTCGACGGACCGCACGAGGCGCCATCCGCACTGGCGCTGGGCACGTCCTCGTCGATCTCGGGACTCGAGGCACGTATGCCCTGGGCCCGCGGCGGCAGATACTCATGGAAACTCGCCACAGAAGATCGCCCGGTCATGGCCAGCCTCGCAGGATCGGTGTCCAGCGCACTGCGGGCCAGCCGGCTGTTCCTCGACCTGCAAGACGAGACCGCCCAGTTGACTGCGGTCGTGGATCACGCATCCGATGGGATCGCAGTGTTCGACCGGCAAGGTCGCGTGGTCCGATGGAGTCCCGCCATGACCACAATCACGGGCATCACCCCGGATTTTGCTGGCGACCAGGGGCAGCCACCACCCACAGGCCTGCTGGCCGACCTTGCGGCACTACGGGGCAGTGACACCGGGGACGACGGTCTGGATCGCTCCATCGAGCGTCCCGACGGCGAGCAACGTGACATCAATGTGGCCGTCGTGTCGATCCACGACGAAGCGGAACTGTCCGTCATGACAGTCCGCGACGTCACCCAACAGCGCCGCCTGGAGCGGATGAAGTCCGACTTCATCGCCACGGTGTCGCACGAGCTGCGCACTCCCATCACGCCCATCAAGGGGTATGCCCAGTTGTTGTCGACGCGGTGGGACCGGATGACGCCGGAGAAGCGCGGCCACATCCTGGGAACCATCGAGGAGCGCGCCAATCACCTGTCGCGGCTGGTCGACGACCTGCTGCTGGCGTCGCGGGCTTCTGATGTCGCCACGGCAAAACTGGATGTGAGCATCGGGACCGGCCGCCTCGCCGAACTCGTCGACCGGGCGGTGGCGGCGCTGCCGGACCTGGGTCCGCAGCTGACGGTGGTCGGCGGCGATGCCCCGGTGCTCGTCGATTTCGAACGCGCCGTGCAGTGCCTGACGAACCTGATCGGCAACGCGGGCAAGTACTCGCCACCCGATTCGCCGATCCGTGTGGAATACGGACCGCAGGACGGTGAACCATGGGCGGTGGTGACCGTCATCGACGAGGGACGCGGGATCCCGGCCGAGGAACTCGACCGAGTGTTCGAGAAGTTCTACCGGGTGGAGGATCCGATGACCATGACCACGGGTGGCAACGGGCTGGGCCTGTTCATCTCGCGCGAACTCGCCCGAGCTATGAACGGGGACATCACTGTGGAGTCCACACTGGGACGAGGGAGTCGCTTCCACCTGAAGCTGCCCCTCGAGGGAGTTGAGGCAACGTCATGAGCACCATCTTGATCGTCGACGACGAACCGAGCATCCGGTCGTTGGTCCGCGACTGCTTGGAACTCGAGGGCCACGAGATCGTGGAAGCCGCCGACGGCCCCAGCGCACTCGATGCAGTGGCGGCGGACAATCCCGACCTCATGGTGCTGGACATCATGATGCCCGGCATGTCCGGCTTGGACGTCCTGCGCGCGCTGCGCCGGGAACGGTCCGGCTCCGACCTCCCGATCATCCTGCTGACCGCAGCCGCCGACGACGACACCACGTGGGCGGGCTGGACCGCGGGTGCGTCGGTGTTCCTGCCCAAGCCGTTCGACCCCAACCACCTGCTGGACTGGGTCGAACGGCTGTTGGGCGACCCCGCCGACACCCCCGAACCCGGGGGTGGGGCGTCACCACCATCGGACATCATCAAGGAGTTCGGTGGCTTGGGGAGTGGTGACTGACCGATGAAGAAGATCACCGTCGACCAACTGCCCGGCAAGTTGGCGCGACTCCCGGACCAGCCCCGGGTGGTGGTGTCGGGCAACTTCGCCACCCCGACGTCGCTGCTGCAGGCCGTCGACCACTCGCTGCCCGGCTACACGCTGCACATGCTCAACGCGCAGGGCGAACTACCGCTGCGCCAGGGGGTGGTGCACGAGACGACCTTCGTGGGTCCGGCCATGCGCAAGACGCCCGGGCTGCGCTACGTGCCCTGTCGGCTCAGCCTGGTGCCGGTGCTGTTCCACCGCCGCCTCCCCCCGGACCTGGTGCTGATCCACACCTCGGGGATCGAGGACGACCACGTGAGTCTGGGTCTGGAGGTCAACATCCTGCCCGCGGCCATCGAGGCCGTGCACAAACGGGGCGGACTCGTGATCGCGCAGGTGAACCGGTCGATGCCGTACACCTACGGCGATTCCGAACTGCACAGCAACGAGATCGACTACTACATCGAGGTCGATGAGCCCGTGGCGGCTCACTCGCCCGGAGAACTGGACGAGGTCGCGCGCAGTATCGGTACGCGAATCGCCGACCAGGTGCCGCACGGGGCGACCCTGCAGCTGGGGATCGGGGCGGTGCCCGATGCGGTCCTGGCCGGGCTGACGGAGCACCGCGACATGCGGGTGTGGACCGAGATGTTCAGCGACGGCGTATTGAACCTGGACGAACGTGGCTGCCTGAGCACAGAACTGCCGCTGACCGCGTCGTTCATCTTCGGCAGCCAGAAGCTGTACGACTGGCTCGATCACAACCAGCGGGTGCGCATGATGCGCACCGAGATCGTCAACGACCCCGCCCGCATCGCCAAGCAGCGGATCATGACGTCGGTCAACGGCGCGCTGCAGGTGGACCTGTCCGCGCAGGCGAATGCGTCGCGGATCAAGGGGCGCATCTACTCCGGGTTCGGCGGGTCGACGGACTTCATCGTCGGTGCGCTGCACTCCCGCGGCGGTCACGCCTACATCGCGCTGCCCTCGTGGCATCCGAAGGCGAACATCTCGACGGTGGTGCCGCAGATCCGGGAGCCGGTGACGTCGTTCCAGCACTCCGCCGTCGTGACCGAGCAGGGCATGGCCAAGGTGTTCGGCAACACCGAGGTCGAACAGACCCGGCAGATCATCGAGCACTGCGCGCACCCGGACGCACGCGACTCCTTGTGGGAGGCCGCCCGCGAGATGGGGCGCGCCTGACATGCCCGAGATCCCCGAGATCGAGGGGTTGCTTGCGTTCCTCGCGCCCCGGATCGTGGGGCAGCGTGTCGCCGACATCCAGGTGGCGGCGATCAGCGCGGTGAAGACGGCCGACCCGCCGATCTTCGCCCTGCGCGGCTGCGAGGTCATCGGTCTGCAGCGGCACGGCAAGTTCGTGGTGATCGATGTCGTCGACGAGGACGGCCAACCCCTGCACTTGGCGACCCATCTGTCGCGGGCGGGCTGGCTGAGGTGGCTCGATGCGCCCTCGCTGCGCCCCATCAAGTTGGGCCGGGGACCGCTGGCGGTGCGACTGACGTTCGTGTCCGGCGACGGCGAGATCAGCGGCGGGTTCGACCTGACCGAGGCCGGCACGCAGAAGCGCCTGGCGATCTACCTGGTGCGCGACATCGCCGATGTCCCCGGTATCGCACGCCTGGGACCCGACCCGACGGATCCGGAGTTCACGCGGGCGTCGTTCGACGCGGTGCTCGATGCTGCGGGCAGGCGGCACCTGAAGACACTGCTGCGCGACCAGTCCGTACTGGCCGGGGTGGGCAACGCCTACTCCGACGAGATCCTGCACGCCGCCAAGCTCAGCCCCGCGGCCGCCGCCGACTCGCTGACCGACGACACCCGCAGCGTCCTGTATGACGCGATGACCGAGGTGCTGACCACTGCGGTGGCGTCGGCGCGGCAATTGCCCCCCGCCGAACTGAAGGACGGCAAACGCTCCGGCATGCGCGTCCACGGCCGCGGCGGCAAGCCGTGCCCCGTGTGTGGGGACACGATCCGGTCGGTGAGCACCGCCGACACCGACTGGCAGTACTGCCCCACGTGTCAGACCGGCGGCACCCCACTGGCGGACCGCCGCCTGTCCCGCCTGCTGAAGTAGCCGCCGCGGGTGGGGGGTGACCGCAGAACTGGCCCTTACGGGCCGGAACTCGCTGCCGTAGGGGCGAGTTTCGGCGGTAACGGTTAGTTCTGTGGTCTGTGCTCACCCCGTACGCTGGGCGGGTGTTCCGGATCCTCGTCGTGTGCACCGCGAACATCTGCCGCTCTCCCGCCACCGAGACACTGCTGCGCCGTGAAGCCGCCGCGCTGACCGGTCCCACTGTGGCGGTCTCGTCGGCGGGAACCTCCGCACTCGACGGAAGCCCCGCCTGCGACCTGAGCAGTGCGCTGGTGGGCGAGTTCGTGGCTCGGCACTACGACAGCACCCTTCGGGCCGACCCCACCGACCCGCATGCCCATCGGGCGCGCCGTGTGACCGAGGCTCTCGTGGCCGATGCCGACCTGATCCTGGCGTTGGATCGGTCACATCGCGCCGTGCTGGCACGCTTGGACGCGGCCGCACGACCCCGAACCTTCACCCTGCGGCAAGCCGCCGGTTTGTCCCAAGTGGTCGCCGGGTACATGGCCGACGGACAGTCACCGCCCGGTGCGCCGCCGATCCCGGTGGACGCCACTGAGCGGTTGCGCTGGTGGGTAGGGGAACTCGACGCCGCCCGGGGAACGACCGGGAGCGCCGCCGCACCTTCCCCGCCAGCGGAACAGGTACCACTGCAGTGGCACCCGGACGACGTACCCGATCCCCACGTGATCGGGTACCAGATTCACGGTGCGGCCATCGAGTTGGCCGAGCAGGCGGTGCTGGTGCTGTCTGCAGGGATGAGAGACGTAGTCAGTTGGGCCCCGGACTCGGCCGGTGCCACCGGTGAACGCCCGTAGGATGAACGGATTGCCCCAGAGGGAGGTTGGTGTGTCGACCACGCCAGATATCAGTGAGAACGCCGTACTGGACGTTCTCGAGGCCGAGGCCATCAACGTCTTCCGCGAGACCGCGGCAGCATTCCGCAACCCGGTACTGCTGTACTCGATCGGCAAGGACTCGTCGGTGCTGCTGCATCTGGCGATCAAGGCCTTCGCGCCGGCGCCGATCCCGATGCCGGTGATGCACGTGGACACCACGTGGAAGTTCTCCGAGATGATCGCGTTCCGCGACCAGCGCGCCGCCGAACTCGGCTTGGACCTGCGCATCGCCACGAACACCGAAGCGGTGGCCGAGGGGGTCACACCGTTCACCCACGGCACGCACGAGTACACCCGCGTCATGAAGACCGTCGCGCTGCGCGAGGGGCTGGACAAGTACAAGTTCGACGCCGCGATCGGTGGCTCCCGGCGCGACGAGGAACGCAGCCGCGCCAAGGAACGCATCTTCAGCCTGCGCGAGCCCGGGCACCGCTGGGACGCCCGCAAGCAGCGCCCCGAGTTCTGGCGCACCGCCAACACCCGTCTGTCCGAGGGGCAGACGATGCGCGCGTTCCCGATCTCGAACTGGACCGAGATGGACATCTGGAACTACATCCGTCGCGAGAACATCCCGATCCCCGAGCTGTACTTCGCCAAGCCACGTCCCGTGGTCGAACGCGACGGCGTGCTGATCATGGTCGACGACGAGCGGCTGCCGCTGCGCGAGGGCGAGACGCCCGAGGTGAAGAACGTGCGGTTCCGCACCCTCGGCTGCTACCCACTCACCGGCGCCGTCGAATCCGACGCCGCCGACCTGGACTCCCTGATCAAAGAGATGGGTGAGTCGAAGATGTCCGAGCGCTCTGGCCGTCTGATTGACGGCGAGGGCAGCTCGTCCATGGAGGCCAAGAAGGCGGAGGGTTACTTCTAAATGACCGCGACACTCGTGTCCGAGACCGACTCCCTGACCCGCGCTGCCGACATGCGTACCGCTGTCTTGCGCATGGTCGCGTGTGGGTCCGTCGACGACGGCAAGTCCACCCTGATCGGCCGCCTGTTGGTCGAGACCGACTCGGTGCCCATCGACCAACTCGAGTACGCCCGCACCACGCGGCGCGGTGGCTCGACGATCCCGGTCGGGGAGATCGACTACTCCCTGCTCACCGACGGTCTCGAGGCCGAGCGGGAGCAGGGCATCACGATCGACGTCGCCTACCGGCACCTGAACCTGCCCAGTGGCCGCCGGGTGATCATCGCCGACGCGCCCGGTCACGAGCAGTACACCCGCAACATGTCCGTGGCGGCCTCGACGGCCGACCTCGCGATCCTGTTGGTGGACGCCGCCCGTGGCCTGCGGCCGCAGACCTACCGCCACCTGACGGTGTGCGCCCTGATGGGCGTGCGCAGCATCGTGGTCGCGATCAACAAGATGGACCTCGTCGGCTACGAGCACGCGACGTTCGAGGAACTGGCCGGTGGCGTGCGCGCCGCAGCCGCTCGGCTGGGCATCGAGGAAGTCACCGCGATCCCCGTGAGCGCCGTGACCGGAGCGAACGTCATCACGACCGACGCGGAAGCGATGCCGTGGTACCACGGTGGATCCGTCATGGATGCCCTCATCGCGTGGGAGCCCCACGACCTGATCGAGAACGCGCCGTTCCGGCTGCAGGTGCAGCTCATCTCGCGTGCCGAGGGCAACTTCCGCGGTTACTCCGGAACGATCGCGTCGGGCGAGGTGCGCCCGGGCGACACGATCGCCGTGGCTGACTCCGGTCAGACCGCCACGGTGGATCGCGTGGTGACCGCCGACGGCGACCTGGGGGCTGCGGCCGCCGGTCAGACGGTGACGATCACGTTGGACCGCGAGGTGGACATCACCCGCGGCGACCTGCTGAGCGCCGCGGGCAACGGTCAGGCCAAGCCCGCCGACCGTTTCGCCGCCGACCTGGTGTGGACCGGCGAGGAACCGCTGGCCCACGGCCGGTCCTACCTGCTCTACGTCGGCCCCAAGGTCGTGCCCGCCACGGTGACGTCGGTGCGGCACAAGCTGGACGTCGTCACGGGCAACCA